>NZ_PNCT01000056.1:0-96869 GCF_005887365.1 Pseudoalteromonas sp. S3785
CTCGCGCCGCGATTAAATCGCCCCTAGATTGAATAAATTTCAATCCACAAAGTTCGACACGCCCTAGGAGAGTCGCCAAACCAGCGTTTAACACTTGCGCATAAGGTTGCTTGTTCTTGGTAGCCCAAAAGCATTGAAATAGTGCTGATAGAATAGTGTTTTTGTAATAAATAATGCGCCGCCAGCGCACGACGTGTGGTGTCTTTGAGCTTTACAAAACTGGTGTTATGTTTTGCCAATTCTCGGTGCAAAGTACGTGGGTGCATGTTAAGAGCCGCAGCGATGGTTTGATTTGAACACTGATAAATAGGCAGCATTGGTCTTATTAATGCGCTTACTTGGGCAGGCAACGAATGGCTATGCGCACCGCGTTTAGCTAAAAAACTTAACGCGGCATCGGTTTTATTGAGGCTACTGTGGCTAAGTTTAATTGATAAGTCGGCTTTGTTTATTACAATGCCCGCGCTATTACGATGCTCTATTACTTTACAGCCAAAATAGGTTTTGTATGCGTGTGTATTAGCAGGTAGCTTTTGCGGTAAAAATACAGTGCGGGGCTTGCACTGATTATTACTTAATTTCTTAATTATGCTTATGGCTAAGCCTAACGTCAGCTCTATCGCTTGGTTTATTTGTGGTAGTGGCTTTAAGTTAAATTCAAATGATAAAAATAAGGTCTCGTCATTATCTAATGCGTGGGTTGTTAAACATAATGCTGGACTGTGTAAGTGTAAATATTTTACAACCCAATCGAGCGCTTCTTTTAAGTCAGTGCCACTTTTAGCGGCTATGGCTATGTGGCCTAAAATATCAAAGTTTTGTTTATTTGCTAATTTAAGTCCAAAGCTTGGGCAGTTAAGTGTGTGGCTGCAGTATTCTAATAAGTTTGCGTAGCTGAGGTAGGGTAAATAGTGGTTTTCAAGGTTGTTAAAGTCGACATTGACCTTACATTTTTCCAGTATGCTTGCTGGCTCTGCACCAAGCTCTTTAATTAACGAATCGATTGAATATAAAGAGGTGGCACGTATTGGGCTGCTCATACACTGGCGCTGTAAATTAAAGGGGTGTCTAAAAATATCAAGTTTTGTGGCATTAATCTATGCACTATAGTGTTTTGTACTGTGTTAATTTAAAGGTGCCCATGGTTAAGCAGACATTCGATTACATTATTATTGGCGCAGGTAGTGCAGGATGCGTGCTGGCTGCACGCCTATCAGAGGATCAGCATATAAGTGTATGTTTAATCGAGTCGGGCGGGAGCGATAAGAGTGCTTTAGTACAAATGCCCGCGGGTATTGCGGCCAGTGTGCCATATGGCATAAATAGTTGGCATTATAATACGGTACCGCAAAAGGCGCTAAATAACCGATGTGGCTTTGTGCCACGGGGTAAAGTACTTGGTGGGTCTAGCTCTACTAATGCCATGGTGTATATACGCGGTAATAAATACGATTACGATAATTGGGAAAAAAATGGTAACCCTGGATGGGACTATAACAGTTTATTACCGTACTTTATAAAAGCCGAAAATAATAAAACATTTAATAACGCGTTACATGGCACGCAAGGGCCATTGCATGTACAAGAGCTAACTGAGCCAAGTGCTGTAAATGACTGCTTTTTAAACGCCTGTGTTGAGCAAGGAATACAGTTAAACGACGATATAAATGGCGCTGAGCAACATGGAGCACGGCTTTCGCAAGTTACACAACATAATGGTGAGCGCTGCAGTGCTGCTAAGGCGTACTTAACACCAAACTTAAACAGGCCAAATCTTAGCGTGTATACCCACAGTCACGTTAACAAAATTATAATCAATAACAATATTGCTTGCGGGGTAGAGCTAGAACACGGCGGTAAAACCACGACGTTGTTGGCAAAAAAAGAAGTGCTTTTAAGTGCTGGGACGATTAATTCCCCTCAGTTGTTAATGCTATCAGGCGTTGGGCCTAAAGCACATTTAGAGGCGCATAACATTGCGCTTAAGCATGCACTAGAAGGCGTTGGGACTAACTTGCAAGATCACCTAACTGTGGTGCCTTTGTGTAAAGCAAATACAGCAAAAGGCACCTTTGGGGTAAGCGTTAAAGGCGCTGCAAGTATTATTAAAGGATGTGCGCAGTGGTTTAATAAACGTAGGGGGGTGTTAACCAGTAATTTTGCTGAGTCACATGCGTTTATTAATGTGTTGGATAATTCGCCCGCGCCAGATATTCAACTTGAGTTTGTTATTGGGCTGGTGGACGATCATAGCCGCAAGCTTCACCGAGGCCATGGCTATAGTATTCACAGCAGTATTATGCGCCCCAAAAGCCGAGGGACAATAAGGCTTGCCAATAGCAATCCACGCAGTGCGCCACTTATCGACCCTAATTATTTAAGCCACCCTGATGATTTATCCCTCATGCTTGCGGGGCTTAAAAAAGCGTTACATATTTTGCAAAGCAGTGCCTTTGATAAAATTCGGGGCAATATGGTTTACCCGCTTGATGTAAACAACGATGCCCAACTTATAGAGTTTATACGCCAAACGGCCGATACCGAATACCACCCTGTTGGCACTTGTAAAATGGGTAACGACAAAATGGCGGTAGTCAATAGTAAGCTACAAGTTCACGGGATACGCAGTTTAAGGGTTATTGATGCCTCAATTATGCCAACCATAGTAACAGGAAACACAAACGCGCCGGTTATCGCCATTGCTGAAAAGGCCGCTGATTTAATTAAATTGAGCTATAAAACAGGGTTATAAGGTGCGGTTGTAAAAGTCAGTAAGCCACGCCTGCCAGTCATCTTCTAGTTTAAGCATTTGTTGATGCTTTTTAGCGTTAAGGTGTTTGTTTTCATCTTCGGTGGCAATAAAAGGGCCTACCCGACAAAGCGAGCAATAATTTTCACCTAAGTACGCAGGTTTTTTAAGGTGAGTGCTTAGCTTGTCTGTGTGTAGCGAGGTTGCTTTAGGCGTAAACACATACGTAATGCCGCTGGTGTCTTTTACGTGCTTATCACGGTCTACATTTCTTATTTTATAGCCATCAAACTGGTTAATATCAAAAGGCATTTGGCCCGCGTATTTAGCTTCAAGGCCAATACTTAAGCTGCCTTCAATATTCCACTCGCGGTAGGGCTTTACATCTTTTGAGGTTATGTAGCATAGCATAGGGCCGCTTTTGTCGAGCGCATAATGGTTAGCATATTTAATAAATTGATGAAGCAGGGCACGATTAAGCACGTTCATACTGGTTTTCTGCGTGTTGCTTTCAAATGCTTCGCGCCCTACAAAGGCAGGAATAAGCGGAAACTGAAAAATAACCACATCAAAGCTGTGTTGGTGGGCCGCTAATTTTTGCCAACATAGTGGGTCAGTTACATCAAAGCTATTAATAACTTTAACATTGCATTTTTTTAAACTACTGAGCGCATTATGTTGGTATTTTTGCTCTATTGTCTCGGCGCTATCATAAGTAGATGCGACTAACTTTGTCGGTTTTATATGGTTAACCACCGCATGTGAAAACGATAGATCGCCATCGCCTACGGTGAGAATTCGCCAATTAGGATTTAAATACATAACTTAATTAGGTGTGTGAGAGTTTTGATCTGAACTTTGCGCATGTTGCGCTGTATTAGCACCCTGCAAACGATAAAACGCAAGGCGTGTTTTGAGCCCTTCAATGGCTATTTGTTTTAAAATTAAATTAAAGGTAATTAAAATAGCAAACACAATATGAACAGGGCCATGTGTAAAACCCGCTTCTGGGTTATAAAGCGTAAGCCCAAGCAACATAAATAATACCACTAACAGTATTTCTATTAATTGATTTGAGTAAAAGCTGAGCCGGCCTTCATTTTTGTGATCTTTTTTAATGCTAATAGCGCAAAAAAACGGAATAACTTTAATTTTAAAAGCGGCGTTTTTTTCTACGTAGTTTTCGCCAAGCTCGTTAAGCTGCTGGCGTAATGTATCAATCATGGTGCGTCCTTAAATAGCAGTGCGCGGATGTTACACTATTACGCCTAGTAGGTTAAGCAGCGCAAGGTTATTTTGGGTAAAGGCTCATACCAATGGTGAGTATGTGACACACAAATACCACTGAGGTAAGAATAAAGCGCATTTTTTGATAATCACGATGGTAGGTTTGCCACTGTGGTGTGGCTTTCTCAAAGATAAGCACTAACCAAAAACTTGCCCCTAACCAGGCAAGCGCCCACTCCAGCGGAATAAACGATAAAAATGGTACGGGTATAACGGGCAAAACCGCTTTAATTGCATCGCTGTAACTTTGCAATCCAGCGCGCCATAAATTGCCCGCCATAAATGCTAATATGGCAATGCTGTAAAAAGTAAAAAACTCAAGATTAATACTGTTGCTACCAAACATAAGCGGCCACGCTACACAGCCTAAAAAGGGCAGTAACCCCAAATAGCCAAGTTGAATATGATTAACAAATTTTTCCATTACGGCATGCCTTATGTTTGTGTGTTTTAAGCTCCGCTATTGTAGCAGTATTCTTATCACATATAGCTAATTAATCACTTACGAATAGTACAGTCAGATAGTTCAATCCTAAAAATCGATTGTTTTAATCTAAACAATCAATTTTATTTAATTTATCAACGGGCTTATTGTATTAATCAAGCCAGCAGAGCTAGCCGATAAATTTAGCTTTGCTTGGTAACTTAAATTAATACATTAAATATAAATGAGGAATACTATGAGCACTTCATTGATCAACACAAAAATTCAACCTTTCAACGCAACTGCATACCACAATGGTGACTTTGTAGAAGTGTCTGAAAAAGACGTACTAGGTAAGTGGTCAATCTTCTTCTTTTACCCTGCAGATTTCACATTCGTATGTCCTACTGAACTTGGCGACGTTGCTGATTACTACGAGCAACTACAAGAAATGGGCGTAGAAGTTTACTCAGTATCAACTGATACTCACTTTACGCACAAAGCATGGCATGACACGTCAGACACCATTGGTAAAATTAAATTCCCAATGATTGGCGACCCAACTGGCCGTATTACTCGCAGCTTTGGCGTTATGATTGAAGAAGACGGCCTTGCACTTCGTGGTACGTTTGTAATGAACCCAGAGGGCGAAATCAAAGTAATCGAAACGCATGACCTAGGTATTGGCCGTAGCGCTAAAGAGTTAGTACGTAAAGTACAAGCTGCACAATACATTGCAACGCATGACGGTGAAGTTTGCCCTGCATCTTGGCAGCCAGGTGAAGACACACTTGCTCCTTCACTAGACCTAGTTGGTAAAATCTAAATACAGGTTTACCCACTTTTATAGGGGCAGGCAACTGCCCTTAAACCAACATCATTTCGTTTGTTGGTGCCTCCTATTTCAACTCGGACTCATTAGCACATGCATTAGTTGGCATGGGAGGCTTGCTGTTTAAATTTTCCTAAAAAGGGTTAAGCCATGTTAGATAACAACATTAAAAATCAATTAAAAAGCCATTTTGAATCGCTTACTCAACCTGTTGAGCTGCTTATTGCCTTGGATGACAGCAAAAAATCAGCAGAAGTAGAAAGCTTAGCAAACGATTTAGCCTCGCTAAGTGACAAGTTTACGGTAGTTAACAACCCTGATTCGAGCGCACGTCGGCCATCTATGGTTGTGCATTCACCTGAAAAAAACACCCACATTACGTTTGCTGGCGTACCTATGGGCCACGAATTTACAAGTTTAGTGTTAGCGCTTTTACACACTGGCGGTCACGCAAGTAAAGCCAAAAGCGAAGACATTGAACAAATACAATCACTCGAACAAGAACTTAATTTTGAAGTATACATAAGCTTAAGTTGCCAAACGTGCCCGCAAGTAGTGCAAGCGCTAAATACAATGGCCGCAACAAACAGCAATATTAAAGCGACAATGATTGACGGCGCACTCTTTCAAGACGAAGTAGAAGAGCGCAACATATTAGCAGTACCCGCTGTGTACTTAAATGGCGAACCATTTAGCCAAGGTGCATTAAGCTTGACCGACATTTTAAATAAAGTAGACACTAAAGGCGCAGCTAAGCAAGCTGCAGCACTAAGTGAAAAAGATGAGTTTGATGTACTTGTTGTAGGTGGTGGCCCTGCGGGTGCCTCAGCCGCTATTTACTCTGCTCGTAAAGGTTTAAACACCGGTATTGTAGCCGATAGATTTGGTGGTCAAGTTGCCGATACGTTGGCTATCGAAAACTTTATTTCGGTTAAAGCCACTGAAGGTCCAAAGCTTGTTGCTCAGCTAGAAGAGCATGTTAAGGAATATGATGTAGATGTAATGCATAACCAACGCGCAGCAGGGCTTAGTCGCGGTACTAATGGTTATGAAATTACCCTTGAAAACGGTGCGACTTTAAAAGCTAAATCGTTAGTACTTGCCACCGGTGCACGCTGGCGTGAAATGAATGTACCTGGCGAGCAAGAATACCGCGGCCACGGTGTCGCTTACTGCCCGCATTGTGACGGCCCTTTATTTAAAGGTAAGCCAGTTGCCGTTATTGGGGGCGGTAACTCAGGTATTGAAGCGGCAATCGACTTAGCCAACATTGTAGAGCATGTAACTGTACTTGAGTTTGCTGATACGCTGCGCGCTGATGAAGTACTCGTTCGCAAAGCGAATAGCTTAAGTAACATCACTATTATTAAAAATGCACAAACCACTGAAGTGGTAGGCGATGGTAAAAAAGTAACCGGACTTAATTACACTGACCGTGTAACAGGCGAGGAAAAATCATTAGCACTTGCAGGTATTTTTGTACAAATAGGTTTGATCCCTAATACCGAATGGTTAAAAGAGAGCGACCTTACACTAAGCAAATTTGGCGAGATAGAAATTGATGCTAAAGGCGCAACCACGTTACCGGGCGTTTACGGTGCGGGTGACGCGACAAATACGCCATTTAAACAAATCATTATCGCAATGGGTAGTGGTGCAACAGCAAGCTTAGGCGCGTTTGATTACTTAATTCGCCACAGCGAGCAAAGCAATCAAGACCAAAATGCAGCTTAATAGACAAATCGTCTCTTGATGTAACAGCTAAAGGTACACCCAAATGCTGTTTGTTAACCCAAGCCGCCCTCTCCAAAGGCGGCTTTTTTAATGTTTATAACAATACCTCTATTAATCACAGCCACCAGAATCCCCACCGCAATCATTATTAGAGTGTGAGTTATTGCTAACATAAATTGAAGAGTCAGTGCTTGTATAAGTTGAACGGCCTTGTGCTGCCTTACCACTGATAAACGTAACTAATAGCAATACGCTTGATACAATAACAACGGTTATTGATGACCCCCATTGCCCTGTAGAAATGCCTTTAAATATGGCTAAAAACAGTACAGTAAAAAGTAATGTTCTTATTATATTTCTCATAGTATGTCCTTACTAAATTATAGCGAGTTAACGTTAGTTGTATGCTCGAGCGCATTGGCAAGCGCTTTTTCAATCTGCGGCAGCTTAAACGGTTTAGAGACAAACATATCCATGCCCGCTTGTTGGCAAGCTAACTTATCTTGCGAGGAGGTGTTGGCTGTAAGGGCTACAATGTAGGTGCTTTCTTTAGGGCAAATACGCTGCGCTCTTAGTGTTTTGGTTGCTTCAAAGCCATCCAAGATCGGCATAATGCAATCCATAAAAATAAGGTCGTAATGCTTTTGCTTGCACTTAAAAATAGCGTCTTGACCATCAATGGCGCAGTCGGCTTTTACGTTTAACTTATCAAGAGAGGCATCAAGCACACGGCGGTTTATATCGTTGTCATCTACAATAAGCACACTGAGCGAGTGGTTGTTTAGCTCAATTTTTGATTGAATATCATCTATTATTTGTTCTTTACCAAGCTCTAGCGGAATATTAATGCTGAACGTAGAGCCTTTTGTTAGCTCGCTCGTCACTGTGATTGTGCCGCCCATGTATTCTACAAGCTCTTTTATAATTGCTAGGCCAAGACCAGTGCCTCCTTTATTGTTTTTAGCATCAACCTCTTGTGTAAACGGCGAAAATAAAGACTCTAAAAAAGCGGGGGTCATTCCACGGCCAGTATCAGAAACTGTGATACCAAGAGATAACGCATCGTTATTATTTATGAGCTGGGTGTTGAGTTTTACTTGGCCTTGCTCGGTAAACTTTAATGCGTTACTTAATAAGTTAGAGGTAATTTGGCTAAGGCGGGTACTGTCGCAAAAAGCCCAGCAGCTATCATCAATCGTATTTTCTATCATTAGTTCAACACTGGTTTCTTTAAATAAGGGGGTATATAAAGACGCTAAGTCACTAAATATGGTTTTTAGCAGTACATCGGTTGGCTCTAGCTTTAACTCACCATGATTAATTTTAGAAAAATCGAGTACTTCATTAATTATGTTAAGTAAAATGTCAGCGCTGCGTAGCGCTATTTTTATTTTTTCGTCTCGTTTTTCAGTGTTTTTTTCATCTATTAGGGTGGTGAGCATGCCGGTTATGCCATTTAGAGGGGTGCGTAACTCATGGCTAATTTTAGCAAATAGCATACTTCTATCTTCTAACATATGTTCTGCTTCGGCTTTTTTCTTTTTAAGTTCTTCTCTAAGTAATATAGATTCGGTTATGTCTTGAAATGTACCAAATAGCCTTATGCAATTGCCTTCATGAAATTCGGCTTCTCCAAAGGTCGAGACCCAAATTTCTTGGTTTTGTGCAGTAATAACCTCAAGCTCTAAATTCCACTTTTCTCCTTTGTTGATAGCATTTTCAACTGCTTGATTTATAGCATCTTTGCTTGAGCCGTCTTTGTAAAACTCAACTGCATTATCAATGATTGGCTGATAGTCATCGGCAACCTGGTGTATACGTTTAGTTTGCTTACTCCAATACACTTTATTTTCGATTAAATCGACTTCCCAAGTGCCAATGTTGGCGATGTTTTCAAGCTTAGATAGGGTGTAGCTATTTTTTAAAAGCTGCTCTTTAGTGTCTATTTTTGCAAATTCAGATCCTAGCCACTGTGCAAATAGCTCTATGTAATCGTACGCTTCGTCGCTAAATGCAGTTGACTCGTTAGGGGATGAAAAGTTAACGGTGCCAAATGTTTCATCAGCTATTTTTATGGGTGCACCAATGTAGGATTCAAGTTGAAAGTTTATGTAACAAGGGTGGTTTGCAATCGTGCTTTGTGAAGCTTTATGAAACGAAAGCGCTGAGCCTGCAGATAAAGTATGAACACAATAGGTGCCGTCCAACTCAAATTGTGTACCTGTAACTAAACTGTTATCGGGTGTTATAGCGTGGAGTACTGTGTAGGTATTAGCTTCAATTTTACTAATTATTGCTATATCAAGGCTAAACACTTCTAGACCAAACTCAAGTAGACTTTTTATTTTGGAGTCAAAATCTAGTGTTTGGTTTGAGACTATATCGTGAAAACGCCTTAAAAAATTCACTGCAATTACCTTAGTTTTATTTTTATATCGCTATGCGTATCGGCAGATAGGCATAATTGTTTAGCCAGTTTGTTACAGTTTATACTAATAGAGACAAACCGTTGAAAAATTTATGAAGTAAAGACGGTTATGCAATTAATACACGCGCTTAATGGATGTATGTCATTAGCAAAATTTAGCTTACTTAATATGTTGAATTAGGCGTGTATTCTGGGTTTATGTCGCCACCGACTTCCTCCGGATCAACATCGTTAATAAGTAGTACTTCGCGCACAGCTTCAATATGGTCAAGCACCGTTTGATAGCGCTCTCCATATTCGTATTTTGTTACTTCAATCGCTTGTGGCATGTAAGTGAATGCAATTTTTAGCGCGTGTAACGCTTCTGGATTAATTTTATCGCTCATAATTTTCTCTCATATAACCAAATGTATAACGGTTAATTTTACAGCTTATTGAAGGCGTAGCCCAGTGGCTTTTAGCTTTTATTGCCTAGGCGCTCACAACGTAACAATTATTAGTAATAGTGACACTAAAAATTAAAGCTTACCTTTTAACGTGGATTCTTAATGTGCTCGATAGCGCCATACTATTTAAGCCCATTAAGGGTACATACTTTGTACTATTTAAAAGTAGCTGCCCCATGCATTGTTGTCTAACTACTTACAAAGCAGTCAAGCTCTGGCTGATCATTATTGTTGTAGTTGGTATTGGACTGTTACCTACTTTTAGTTTAAGCGCATTGAGTTTGCTATTGATGGGTAATTGTATGCTTGTTTTTTATTAGAACGATAAGTTGTTGCATATATTCACAAATACGCAATATAATGCGAACAATTGTTATTTGCATGCGCAAAGGTGTGCGCTTGCTACTTTTTTAAACGAGCTAAAAATGAATAATAAAAAAACATTTAGCGCTACAAAGCGTCGCCATTTTATGGCGTGCGTATTAGCACTGGTGACCGCTACGGTAATGATCACCGGTATGACTACCTATTTACCCTTTCAAATGAGTGAACAAATTTTACTGCCTATTTTACTGTTTCCCATTATTTGGGTAGGGCTATTTATCTATGCCTACATTAGCGAAAAAGCATGGCAACCATTTTTACTCATGATCACTTTGTGTTTAGTGCATGGAGTTTTAAGTTATTTAGCATTAATGCAGGGGCAAGGATGAAATCAATTACATTAAAAAAGCTATTCCTATTACATAGCTGGGTGGGTGTAGTTACAGCTGTTCTATTATTTATTGTAGCTTTTACTGGTGCGCTTGCAGTACTTGCCAGACCCGAGCTTAAAATTTGGGCTAACCAATCGTTGCATCAAACTCAACATATTCCTAATAGTGAAATTAATTCGTTAGTAAATACCTACCACGCACAAGTACCCGAAGAGTTTGGTGAAAATATTCATGTATTTATGCCGACCGGGCATAATTTTCACTTACTTGCTTTAGTATTCGAGTCTCACCATGGTGATGAAAATTACCAGCAAGAAGTACTTAGAGCATTTGAATTTGACCCAGCAAGCTTAGCATTGGTAAATACCTACTATGGTCCAAGTAAGCAATATTATGCCAACAGAAAAACAGATGCAGCTAGTTACATTGCTGAGTTTCATGCTGACTTACATTTAGGGCGCCCTATAGGCCTTATTTTAACTGGCTTTTTGGGCTTAACGTTATTAGTAAGTACGGTAACGGGGCTATTTATTCACCGTAAATTAATTAAAGAGCTGTTTACCTTTAGATGGCTCAAAGGTTTTGATGTCACTATTAGTGACGGCCACAAAGTAATGGGCATTTGGGGCAATATTTTTAATATTGTAATTGGCTTTAGCGGCGCATTTTTAGGCCTGGCCACTGTAATTTTACTACCTGCCGCCGCTTTTGTTAGTTTTGGTGGCGACCAAGATAAGTTAATAGAAACCTTTACAGCTATTCCTGAGCCTATAATTAGTCATATAAATCAGCCAACTGACATAACCGCTATTTTAGGTGATGCGCAACAACGCTACCCACATGCGGTTATTTTAGATGCCACGGTAATGGCGCATAACGATGCTAACGCACAAGTGTATTTACGTCTTTTAGGAGGCGAGGCTGTGGCTTCTCAGCTATTGCATTACAATGGACAAGGGAAATACATCGCTTCAATGAGTAGCTTTGGCGATATAGCAGGGGTATCAATTAAAATTATTGAAATACTCTTCCCACTACACTTTGGTAATTTTGCTGGATTATTTGTGAAACTACTTTGGGTAATGCTTGGTTTAGCATGCGCCTTAATGCCACTTTCAGGCATGATGATGTGGTTAGCAAAGCGTAGCAGAGGTAGCACACCAACGCTTAGTGCTGGCGTATATGCAAAGTGGAACCGCTTTATTATAGGTAGTTGCGGCGGTTTAGTGCTTGCCTGTTGTGTATTATTCCCTATGCAAATACTTTTAAATTATGCCGTGGCAGGTGCTGAGCACAACGCTTACTTTGGGCCGTTATTTTTTTACTCGTGGTTAGTTTGGCTAATTATTGCCATATTTTGGCAAAACTATAAAAGCTACTTTAAAGCCACTGTGCTATTTTGCGCTCTGTCACTAATGAGTGTTTTACCACTTAATAGCGTGTTAGGTGTAAATAATGTTATTAACGCAAACAGTACCTTGGTAGTAGTTACCGATATCAGCTTTTTAATTGTTGGGCTGGCGTTTTTATGGGGGTACTTAAAAACACACTCTGCAGCAATGCCACTTACAGAGGTAAAAACAGCATGAATACTTTGGTGATAGTGATTGCATTAATGTGTTTACTAGCTGCTTTATTATTAATGAGAAGTAAGCACTACAAAGTAATCCATAAATGGCTGTACTGTTTTGTTTTAACAGCTATTGCCTTGGCATGTTTTATACATGTTTACGCTATAATAGCGGGTGTTGTATGCACCATTGCAGCGTTGACCGTAATGGGCATACTGGTTACGGTGTCTTTAGGTAAACAGCGCTTAAGTTAAAAAGGCTTTGGCTGTATCAATTCCCATTTTATACCCATCGTTGAGCCGTTTAACGTTTTTGGTTGTACGGCCCACTCTAAATTGAGGCGGTGGGGCAATGACATTTATTTTGCAATCTTTAGGCGGGTTATTAATAAAATCTATGCTCCTGTTGTAAACGTGCGCTCTGTTCGTCGCGCTTTTTATGAGAGCTGGGTAGTTTTTATATAGTTTTTTAGTTAACCACTGGGATTTACTTGGCTTTTTTCTATAACCTAATGGCTGAGAAAGTACGACGGTTATTTCTTCAGCGCCCATTTCGTAAGCTTTTATAACAGGAATAGAGTCTGCTACGCCGCCATCGGTCATCGCAATGTCATTAATAATAGGGTAGTTGCGATACGCAATAGGGATAGCACACGATGCCTTAAGTTGCTCTATCATTAAATCGCTCGTTGCTTTTAGGTATTGAGGTTGCCCTGTGGTGATGGCGGTGGAGACGATATAAAATTCATGAGCCGCTTTTGCAAAAGTGTCTGTGTTAAGCGGTATCTCATCAATAGTTGCTTGCCATAGCCAGTCTAAATCAAACAAGTGTCCGCCTTTGATAAAGCGCGCTAAGTTAATAAATTCTGGCCGACACGAAAAATCGGTAATCACATGGTAATTTCGTTTAGGTTGTTGGCATAAATAAGCGGCTATATTGGTAGCGCCAGCAGAGACCCCAAAATAATCAGTAAAAGGCTGATAACGCTGCGCTAAAAACTCATCAAGCACCCCGGCGGCAAAAATACCGCGCATTGCTCCTCCCTCGACCACTAAAGAATGTTTATTGTTATTATTAATCATACTATTACCTCCCTTTAGATGATATTACCAACTAACTAAGTAAAGCGCGATCAAATGCTTAAAATAATTAACCCATTTGTCATATACTTAATTCATTTAAGGAATGAAACGTGATGCTAACGGCGCTAAAAAATTTTGATATAAACAGACGAATTACGAAACTTTAACCCGTCATCTACATGTTTATTATTTGAGACTAAATTACTTAGTTAAGTTATTTAGTATTAGTGCACTGTTTAGCTTAGAAAACGCGTTTAATTGTTAATGTGTTTTGATTAATCGTAAGTGCTGGGTATTTCTGATAAAGTATTTATTAATACAAGACTTTGTTAATAATAAAGAATCGTTATTTATGACTGACTCAAATGTGACCGTATTTAGTAATCTACAAAATAAGTTAGGTGAAAGCCCGCTTTGGCACCCTTTGCTTGAAACGCTATTTTGGGTAGACATAGAAAAAAATCTCTTGCTGAGTATGTGTTTAACAAAACCTGACTCATTAACTCAAGTTGAAATGCAAGATACGGTTTCGGCCTTAGCGTGGCTTGACAAGGCACACCTTATTATTGGCACCAGTACGGGTATTTATAAATACCATATAGCTTCTGGGGTGCGCCAAACGCTTACATTTTTAGAAAACACCCAGCCTACACGACGCTCAAACGATGGCCGAGCCGACCCTTGGGGTGGGTTTTGGCTAAGTACTATGGATAAAAGCGCCCGCTCAGGCGGGGGAAAAATTTACCGATTTTATCAAAATTCGCTTAATTGTGTGGTGCAAGGGTTAACCATCCCCAACGGTCTTTGTTTTGATAAAGCACGCTCACGCGCGTATTACTGCGACTCTAAAGCCAGTTGTATTTTTTCTTTGAATGTACACCCACAAAGTGGTGAGCCTATTTTACCAGCGAGTGTTTTTTATCAATTTAAAAATACTGAAGTGGACCCAGACGGTTGTGTGATTGATGCACAAGGGAATTTATGGCTTACAGTGTGGGATATGGGCTGCGTTGTGTGTTTATCCCCAAATGGGGAAGTTTTACAAACACAACCATTACCCGCTAAAAAGCCTACAAGCGTGGCGTTTGGTGGCAATAACGCACAGTGGCTATTTGTAACGTCCGCAGATGATAGTAATGTAAAAACTAACCAATCATTACAAGGTAATGTATTTAAAATAACAGGCATACAAAACGGGCAGCTTGAGCCGCCCGTGATGCTATGATTGAATTTAGTTATTTAAATTGGCACACCTTATTTCGTCCTGTTTCTTTTGCTTTGTAGAGTGCTTGGTCGGCTTTATTTATAAAGCATTGCGGTGTGCTGTTTTTATCCGGCATGGCAGAATAAAAACCAATACTTAACGTTAGGTACTCACTTACACTAGATTTATTGTGTTTTATGCCTGCCGCTTTAATTGTTTGTTGAATTAAGCGGGTAAAGTGCAGGCAGTCTTGCTCATTAGTTGCCGGTAAAATTACGGCAAACTCTTCACCTCCATAGCGTGCGGTTAAATCGCCCTCGCGTCGGCATTGCGCCTTAAGCGCAGCTGCTACTTTTACTAAGGCTTCGTCGCCTTGCTGATGGCCGTAACTGTCGTTGTAGTTTTTAAAGAAATCTATATCGCACATAATTAAACTAACGGGTTGTTCAGCACGTGCGCAGCGCTTAATTTCACTCTCTAGTGCTTTGTCGAAACATCGCCGGTTTGCAATTGAGGTGAGGCTGTCGGTATTTACAAGTTGGTTGAGCTTTTGATTCGCAGTTATTAGCTGCTGTTGTATGCGTTGAAGTTCTTGCTTGTAATTTAAATTTTTAAATGCGTTAGCAATTATCTCGCCTACAAGCTTTATTCTAATTAAATCTAGGTCTGTCCATTCGCGTTTTTGTTTTACACAGTCACAACCTATAAAGCCTACCAGCTCTTTATCGTAGCGAAGGCCAATACATAATACTGATTGAATCCCTTCACGCTCGAGTTCTTGTTTTTCTTTAGTTGCTTTTATAGGGAGACTGGCAACATCATTTACTTTAAATAAGTGCGTGGTATCCATTAAATTGGCGAAGTAGGGGAGTGAGTTTGTTGGGACATGTTGTAGCTGTTCTTTAAACGCTTGAATGCCTTGATTAACCCATTCATGAGTATTATGCATTGACTTACCATCTTCAGAGAATTTAAATAAGTAGCTTCTATCGGCATGGCAAACAGTGCCAATGGCTTTAAGTGCAAACCCTATATGCGTATCAATATTGTCATTTTGAATATCTATTAAATCAGTAGAAATTTTTGAGATTATTTTATCAAAGTTATATTGCGCATCTTGGTTGTGCTCAATAACTTCAAACGTTGCTATATGTAAGTGTTTATTTAACTGGGCGAGTTTGGCATTTAGCAACAGGCTTTTCGTTTGTTTTTGTAATAATACGTGGCAGTTAGTATTTATCACCAAGTATTTTTCAAACAATTGCTCAATTGTAAATTGTTTTCTACTCTCAGGGCTGCTGAACTTAAGGTGCTCAAAATCAGCCTTGTTTAGGGTGTGTTTTTCAGGTAGGTCAAATATAAGCTGGGCTTGCGAGTTTGCTTTATAGGTGTGCTTTTTAACATCATAAAGTACAACAGCAAATGGAATAAGCTTAACAGTACTCCAAATATCCTCTAATTGTTTTAAGCCCACTCATTGCTCCAGTTGCTTGTTTATAGAATGTGTTATTCCCTTTATATATTGTTTAGTACAGTTTTAGCAATTTTGCTAAGTTTTTAGTGCGTTTAAAGGTGCTTCGTATTACAATTGCAACTGTATATCATTGCCCTTTTCTACTCTAAGCCATCTGCCGGCTTATTTGCAATTTAAGTATAGGTTTTTCAAGCTTTTCATGACAGAAATCACTACACACCAAGCGTCTCGTCGTCGGCTACTTATCGCTTTGGCGATCACATGTTCATTTATGGTCATTCAAGTTATTGGCGCTTTTTACGCAAATTCGCTTGCTGTGCTTGCTGATGCGGGGCACTTATTTGTGCATAACAGCTCGCTATTTATTGCTCTTATTGCCTCTACCTTAGCCATTCACTTTGCTAAAACTTATAACGATGGCTACCAACGCGCTGAACTTATTGGTGGTCTTATAAATGGTCTGCTGTATTTGGCTATTAGCTCCATTATTTTATATGAAGGTATTGAAAGAATCTTCCATCATAACGATGGCCATGATTTAGAAATAAACAGCTTTTTAATGTCGAGTATTGCCTCTGTAGGGTTTTTATTTCATGGTGCCGCAGCGTGGGTACTTTACAAAGGGCGCAAAGCGAGCATTAATGTTTACGCTGTGTTTTTACATTCGTTTTTCGATATTATATCGACCATTTCTACGTTTATAGCCGGTGTACTCATTTATTATACAGGTTGGAGCATTATTGATATTTTATCGAGCATGTTGATAGCCTCGTTTGTGCTCTTTACAGGCGGTAAAGTAATTACTAGTTGTATTAAAGGTCTGTTTTTTAATAGTGCTAAATTGCCTAAAGTAAAAGACATTGAGCAATCTATTACCGACTTAGAGCATGTACATAATGTACATAATGTGACGGTACTGCGTAAAGACAATGATATTATTGTCGGCGCTCACGTAGTGTTAAAACAGCATTGCACCATTGAAAAGCACGACGAAGCTTGTCGCTTAAAAATAGAAAAGCTCCTTGCGGCTCGTTTTAATGTTAAAAGCAGTGTATTGCAAATAGAAAGCCACGAATGCCAACATATTCATAGCTAATTGTTTATTAAACTCTGAATATGCTCATTGGTTTCTGGGCTTTGCAATTGCTGCGCGCGCATTGGTTTGGCAAAATAATAACCTTGCACAACATGACAGCCTAAGCCTTCTAAAAACGCTTTTTGTTGCTTAGTTTCAACGCCCTCGGCTATGCAATAAAGCCCAAGGTTTTGGGCCAAAGTATAAATGGTTTTGATTATAGACTCATCACTCTTATCACCCCCAATACTGTTAACAAAGCTTTGATCTATTTTAATAACATCAATAGGGAACTGACTTAGATAGGTGAGTGATGAGTAGCCAGTACCAAAATCATCCAGTAAAAGCTTAAAGCCAGCAGCCTTTAATTTTTGTAATTGTTTAGCGGCTTTTTGCTTATCTTCGAGCAATATGTTTTCAGTTATTTCTAAGCGCAGCTGCACTGGGCTCATTTTATGGTGTTTTAAAATATTAATCAGTTTGGTGGCTATATTGGTTCTCAAAATGTGTTTTGGTGACAAATTAAGCGAGATATAAAATAATGGGTTTTTAGCTAAAGTAGGTGCTAGTTCAGATAGCGCACGCTCTAGAGCTTGTTCAGTTAACGCTTCAATAAGGCCTGTTTCTTCTGCTAATGGGATAAATAAAGCCGGTGAGACAAATTGACCGTTATTTTCCCAGCGCATGAGTAACTCAACGCCATTAATTATTTGCGCTTGCGTATCGATAATGGGTTGGTAATGATTAAATAACAGCTGATCTTTAGCGGCATCTTTTAAATCGTTTTCAAGGATGAGTTTTTGTTTTATTTTCTCGTTCATCGAGTCATTAAAAAACTTAAAGCCGTTTCTGCCAGCCTGCTTTGCGTGCATCATGGCTACGTCTGCATTTCTGATCAATAAATCTGTTGAACTGGCATCAAACGGGTATAAAGCGACGCCTATACTTGCAGATATATTTATAGAAAAATCTTCAATAATCACTTTATTAGCAAGTTCTGAGCTTATGCCTTTAACTGTTTGATTAAGAATCGAAATGTCTTCAACATTATCTATAAGGACTAAAAACTCGTCACCGCTTTGGCGACCAAGTGTGGCATTACTTGGCAGCATTGAACTCACCCTTTGGGTAATATTACATAGAAGCTGATCACCAACAGCGTGGCCAAACGTGTCATTTACCGGCTTAAATTTATCCAAATCAATAAATAATAATGCGCTTTGCGTTAGTTGTTCACGCGCATCCTTAATAGATTGACTGATTTTTTGATGCATTAAACTGCGGTTAGGCAACTGTGTGAGCGGGTCGAAGTTAGCTAAATAACGCAGCTCGTCTTCGGCCTTTTTTTGCTCGGTTAGATCGGATATAACAATTACATAATAGCTAATGCTGTTTGCTTCTTTCGCGATTGCGGTAGTACTTATATGGATAGGGTGGTGCTGATTAGTCGCGGTTTTAATAATGGTATCTGTTCGCCAGTTTTGCTTAGCGGTTAAGGTTTTTAATGTGTTGGCATAGCGTTTACATTGCGCTTTACCTATCGCTTTAACAAACACTTTTAAGCTTAGTGGTTGCGTATGACTTTGTGAGAAGGTTTTTATAAAACTGTTGTTAGCGGAAACCGGCACTAAGTTATTATCTAAAATAAGCAACCAGTCATTTATTTGTCCAAACGCCTCACCTAAAATGTTGGCTTGCTGTTCATTGGCACGTTGCTCAGTAATGTTGGTGTATATACCAGATACAGAGACAGGCTTATGTGTTTGTTCATCATAAATAATTTGCCCTAAATCTTGATACCATAGCCAATGGCCCAGCTTGTGCTTTAACCGGTATGTTGCTTGCCAATGCTCTTGCTTTTTTTTCTTTGTAAAATTTAACCAATGAGAAATCACTCGTGGTTTATCTTCAGGGTGAATCAAAGCTAAATAGTGCTTTAGTGGTATGCGTTTTGGTAAATTTGTATAGCCAAGTTCACTACCACGGTTAGTATTTACCGACTCGTCGTGGTAGTGGTAGTCCCAAATGCCACTTTTATTGTTTGTAAGGGCAAGCTCGGTTTGTTTTTGCGAATGTATAGTCGCTTTTTGCGCATTAGCTATAGCTAGCTGCCTGCTTCTGTATTGCCAAAAAAGTAAACACAATATAGTGCTTATAATTAAAATATAAGCCGCATACGCATAAGGAGACTTCCATGGCGCGTACGCCACTTTAAAATTTAACAGCGCCGGCTTCGACTCTGTCGCACTATTAAAATTAAATGCGCTGGCCGTTAATTGGTAATTACCTGGCGGTAGCGTTGTAAAAAATATTTTATTTGTCTTTAAATTATCATACTCGAGTGAAGTAGGCCCTTGAAGCGTAATTTTGTAACGTGTTTCCTCGCTATTTTGAAAATCAAAATTTGAAAAGCTTACCTCTAAGCCCATATCTTCATGTGTTAATTCCAACGCAGAGACGGCAAACTGACTGGGTTTATAGTTTAAGTCACGCGACATTAACTTAATATCGGTTATTGCCGTGGTTGTTTGTTTGCTTTGCTGTAAAAACTCAGCTGGGTCAAACGAAATCGCACCATAACTACTGCCAAACATAATATTGTTGTTTTTAAGCGTAATGGCCCCTAAGGTACTAAATGAATTAACCGACAAACCATCTTTTACCGTAAAAACTCGCAGCCTTAACGTGTCGGTATTTAAGCGGTACAAACCATTTTTGCTGCTAAACCATAAATACCCATAGTCATCGCTAATAAGTGAATAAATAGACTGCGTTTTTAGTGCATTAGTGACGTTAAAGTGGTGTTTTTTTTCATAGCTTTGTGCATCAATTCCCACTAAGCCTTCACTGGTTGTGGCAAGCCATAAAATGTTGTTTTTATCAATCAACCAGTTTTCTACTGTGTGGTAACTTTGGTTACCTTTTTTACTGGTTTTATAAATAGCGGTTAAGGTGTTTGTTTGCTCGTTATATCGATAAAAATGGGTGGTTGTGCTTATTACAAACTCATTGGGGTAATCGTTAAAAGGGCGATGGAAAGTGTACGCATTTAAGGGGTCTATATGCTGTTTTAAGCCTTTAATTTCGCGTGTTAATCCCGTTTTACCATTATAAACATAAAAGCCGTGATCATTATAAAACGCAAATGTATCTGGAGCTACCTCTGACACACCATAAATAGTTGCATCTTTGGACATAACATTATTTAAATCTTTTTTTGCAACCGTGGTCCCCGTTTTTTTATCAAATAAAATTAAATTGTAGTATCCCGTTAGCCATAAGTACCGCGACGTGGGTTCTAAATGTGCTTTATTAATGGCAAAAATTGCGTATTCGCCATACACCGCTTTTGGGTCTCGCGAGGTTAGGTAGTAAGTGGTGTGATTGTCAGCATTTACATGAGCGAGGCCATTGTCGGTGCCATACCACATAGTTAAGTCAGCATCTTGGAAAATACTATTTATGTGGTTGTTTTTGGGTAAGGTTACTTTTTTAAAACGTCGTGTGTTTATTGACCAAGTAAGCACACCTTGCGTGCGCGATGCAAGCCAAAACACGCCGCTTGAGTCAACCATTAGATCGTTAATGGTATTTTCGGTAATATTAAATTTGCTTTGATCAAAGCTAAGTACCAGCTCAGTCGTCCCTTTTGCTCGCTTAAATTCGAACAAGCCATGCTCTGTGGCAATAAATTCGCCATAAGGTGTATTGGTGTAATCCCAAATATTGTAATCAGCAATAACACGTTTAGTGCTTTGATATGCAGGCGCATGAGCTGTTTTATCTAAACTTAACGCGTACATGCCTTCAACTGTGCCGACTAATAACCCTAGCATGGGGTCGATAGCTAAAAACTTAACATTATTATTATCGGCTGTTTGTTTATTGGGGGCTTGTAAACTAAGAGAGCGTAAAGATTCTGTTTTTAGGTCGTAACTAAATAAGCCTGCTTGTGTGCCTATAAAAAGCGTGCCTTTGTAATATTTTAGCGCGCGTACCATGGTCTCTTCACTTTGTGCTGTAAACTCTAAGGTGAGTGAGTTTGTACTAGAACTCAGTGAATACACGTTGTTTAAAATGGCAAAGTAAAAAGTATCCTGATACTGTTCAACAGCTTCAATAGAGGCGTAGTTTGCTGTATTTCCAGCAAGGCTACCTGAAAATATATTGCGAGTAGCTAACGTTTTAGGATCAACCAAAAAAGCGCCTGCAAGCTCAGTTGACACAATAATATTGCCTTCATGAGTTTTAAAAAGCGTAGTAATGAAATTTTCGTTAAGATTAAATCCGCCATCAAAGGGAGTGACAGTGTAACCATCAAAGCGGTTTAGGCCTTGCGCTGTGCCTATCCAGATGTAACCTAAATCATCTTGTAGAATTTTAGTTACGTAGTTTTGGGATAAACCTTCATCGGTAGATATTCGTTGTAGTTGTTGAGCATAATTTGTGGTGGCCGATACGCTATTAATACAAAGAAAATAAACAGCGGTGAAGAGAAAAAACAAAATACTCAATCGCACTAATAAACTCGCTCTAGGGCAGGAGGAATGTACATTTAAAAATTAAATATAGCACACTTTTTTGAATTGTGGATTACAACTTATATCAACTAAACTTAGTCATTAATAATTACTTAAGCTACGCTTGCTAATTATAATTACGTAAAAAGCGGGATGTTATGATGAGTCACAAAAATTTATCTGCCGATAAAAGCATTTTATTAGTAATAGATATTCAAGATAACCTCTCTCCCGCAATTAGCGAATTTTCTGATTTACTACAGTGGTCAATAAAAATTGCCAAAGTTAGTGCCATTTTTAAAATTCCTAGCATTGTTACAGAGCAATACCCACAGGGGCTAGGTAGCACAAATAGACGATTAAAAGACGCGCTTATAAATGCGCAGACTATTGAAAAAACACATTTTAGTGCATGTAACGAGCCGACATTTAATGCTACGTTTAAACAACTTACACGCACGCAAGTTATAGTAATAGGCACAGAGTCACATGTATGTGTTTTACAAACCTGTTTAGATTTAATAGCGCAAGGGATTGAAGTTTATGTAGCTGCTGATGCGGTAGGCTCACGAGATCCAGAGCATAAATCATTAGCTTTAATGCAGCTACAACAAGCAGGGGCTATCGTTACCAGCGTAGAAAGTATTATTTTTCAATGGACAAAAAACGCCGCATCGCCAGAATTTAAAGCGGTTTTATCAATTATTAAGTAAAGTTTGCAGGCTAAGCTATAGTAATAAAATGTGGTCGTAATTATCGGCTAACACGTACAAAACCCGATTGTATTATAAAACTAATAACTAAAGGTATTTATGAATAGTGTAAGTCGTTTATTCACCATAATATTCATTTTTTTGTTTGTAGAGTCAATAGCTCTAGGGGTGTACTTTGGCACACTTGCACAAGCATTTATTGTTGGCTTACCTTTAAGCTTATTGCCCATTTGGTTACTTAAAACTCAGCAAAATAACCCCGTTACTGGTCACGTGGTTGCAGCAGCAATCATGATGTTTTCTTTTTTGCACATACAACAAGCCTTTGGATTAATAGAAATACACTTCGAAATATTCATCTTAATGGCCATGTTAATCATGTTTGTGAACTGGCGCGTGTTTATCACTGCCATTATTTTTGTGGCCATTCATCATTTAAGCTTTTATTTTTTACAAATACAAAACACTGGTTTTTATGTATTTGACCCAGATAGGCTCGCCTTTACTACGGTACTTATACATGCTGGTTATGCAATAGTAGAGGTGTTTGTAGCCGGTTATATTGCTAAAACATTGCAGCAGGAGCGGCGTGCTGGGCTGTCTTTAACCAAAGCGACAGAAGCTATTATGCACGACCCAGAACATATACAACTTTCGCTTAGAGCGGATGACAAAAATAGCAATGCCGTGGCGGGTTTTAACACCTTATTAGGTTATTTATCGGATGTGATTAGTCAAGTACAAACCCAGTCTCTTTCACTGCAGCAAAACTCTCAGCAATTAATAAACGTACATGATGAGCTAGCAAGCGGGGCTGAGCAAAGAAAGCAACAAACTAATGATATAGCTGACTCAGGCGCGCAAGTTGCCCAAGGCTTTAGTTCAGTTGAGCATGAAAGTAATGTGTTAAAGCAACAGGTAGATAGCATTTCTCAAGCTGCCAACAATGCATCTAATGATGTTATGCAAACTGCGACTAAAAGCACAGAGTTACTTAATTTACTTAATCATACCGAAGAGCAAATAAATCATTTAGTGGCAGCAGGCGATGTAATATCAGGTTTACTCAATGAGATATCAGGTATTGCAGAGCAAACTAACCTACTTGCGCTAAATGCAGCCATTGAAGCTGCAAGGGCCGGTGAACATGGCCGAGGGTTTGCTGTTGTAGCCGATGAGGTAAGAACCCTTGCTACAAGCAGTAAAGCGACGACAGACAAAATTGCATTAACGCTAAAAGATTTAGTTACTAACAGTAAAACCTCAACCCAATCTATGAGCCAATGTGTTGATTTTGTGGTTGATTTAACGCATATAAGCACCACCTTGAAAGAAAACATAAGTGCGATGAGTGAGCAAATCAAAGCTGTAAACCACAGTGCTCACTCTGTCTCACAAGTTGTTGCTGATCAAGCGGTTAACACAAAACAAATAGCCTCAAGCACAGAACAAATGCAGCAAAGCCAATATCAAGACACCAAAGTAGTCGAAAAGTTAACCGCCAAAGTTCAAATGATAGATGTAAGTATTGCCGTGTTAGAGCAGAGCATTGCCAAGTTTAAGTAAATCAGCCATAAAAACGAGTATAGTAATAGCTTTGTGGCTAGCTGTGACTGTCTCAGGGCTGGTTTATTATCAATACAATCAGTTACGTGTATTTGATAGTGTGGGTGTACTTGAGCAAACTGGGTGGTTTGCCAATTTTAAGCAACACATAGGGTTTATAACCACTAATAAAAATGCGTTGATTATAGTCACCAACCCTGACTGTGGCTGTACCAAGCAAGCTCAACCTCACTTAAAGCAATTAGCGGCATTTTCTAAAGCGCACAACTTTGCGCTTATCAATATTGAGCAAACAGCCTCTTTACAAAAGCTGCTACCAGCCACCCCCGCGGCAGTAGTTATTAATAACAAGGGTGACTTTGTTTATGCAGGCCCTCTTTCACAAGGGTTTGGCTGCGCGCAGGGCAGTGGTTTTGTTGAAACGGTTATAAATAATCTTGTAGCTGGTTTTAACAGCCAGCTGTTACTTAATAAAACCAGTGGTTGTTACTGCACTGCTTAATATTTGTGAAAAATGAATCGTTTCTGAGATTTTCTATTTAAAAACGTATCTCATTACTGACTCAAGGTAATGCTTAATGTTATATAAATTTAATAAAGTATACAGTGTGAGTGTTGAGCCTGATGAGTTTCTCTTACTTAATGAAACGGGGTTAAGACAAACAATTCAATTGACCGAGGACCAGTTGTTAATGTTCGACGGTATGAGTATGAGAGATAATTGGAAAGCGTTGGGCGTTGATTGGTTAGCTGAGACAAGTACTGTACAACCAAGCTTAAAAAAACCTGATATAGACGGTTTGGTTGCCTTAACTATTGTAGTATCCCCTAAGTATTCACCGTTATTTTTAAACGGTTTTAGCAAAAATGTTGAGCTGCTTGAATGCAATTTAGAAGCTGAGAAGTGGTTTGCATTTAATGTTGTAGGCTTTGACAAAGCCCTTAGTGAAGAACACTCCATCCGAAATATTAAAAATGGCAAACCAAGCAGAATTAGAAAGTTTAAAAAGATGGTATTTGAAAAGAGTGCGATTGAAAATCCTGAACTATTTAGGGTGCGAGAAGCTGGGCTTCGATACTTTACTACAGATGCTAAAAATAGCTTATATAGCATCGTTCATGAGCATGGGATAAAAGGGTTGTACTTTCATGAAATTGAAGCAGTATAACGTCAGTGTCTAAAGATTAATCGTGACTCTATGCCACAGAGCCAGTGTGGACTTCCCAGCGTTCATTAGACAGTTTGGATTTACCATAGTTTGATAGACACAATATGTATTGATGGCAATAACTTATACAATTTGCTATTGGAATAAACTCATATAATAAGTACATTTCCGAGCAAAGGTAGGGGGAATGTTCACTTATAAAGCTGTTATGTAGAAGGAATTTTCTGTGACTAAAAATGTGGTTAACACTAGTAGTGAAAAAGATGTTGAAGGGCCAATTAAATCACCACCTATCTGTAGTAGCTCATATCCGATCTTACAGTTTAAAAGAACGGGTTTAGACTTCGCCTGACAGGCGATTTTGAGCGAGAAGCAGACGGTCGAGTAAACTCGTTTTTGGACAAAAATGAGTTTGATTATTTTTTGGTAACGCCGCAATGAAAGGCGAGCGGAGCGAGTCCACGTGTTTTTGTGGGCAATTTTTAATTGCCTTTTTATACATTTACTTGAGAACAAATTTCTGAAACTACTCTGCTCTCAAGACCAGAGCGCCTTAAATAATTTGGGTGATAAGTTCTAAATACCCGACCACCTATAGAGTTTGTTATTATTTCACATACTTGCTTTTGATCGAATTCACCTATGCTTGTCTTTTGAGCGCTGAGCAGAGGAATGATTCTACTATCATAACTATGACCAGTTAAAAATATGGTGATATCAGGCTTTAAAATTTTGAGCTCTGATAAAAGCAACGTATCTAAACCAGATAATAGCTCTCTATTTTCATTGGATGGCTTTTTGCTATTTTCGTCGTATCGGTTAATATTTAGCCATGATGATGAGTGCGTCTCTCCAATAATAGATTTTTCAAACTTCCTAATCACATTCCAAAATGGGCTTGAAACATACTTTTCCCCAAGATTAAACTTTGAGTACGTTTCCATTTGATTTGAGATGTCTTTTTTACAACTCCAGCCATTAGTTTCTTGGCCTATAAATACAACTCTGACTTTTGAAGTAGAGAATTTATCGTTTGGCGATATAAGGAAAGGGCCATGAACTATCTCGTTGGACTTCTCTCCAAATTCGTATAAATCTGCTTCATATTTTTTATAAAGAGCATATAGTTCTTGAGATAATTCTGATGGCACGAGAAATCCTTTTTTTGTATAACACTTTAGTATTTATGCGACACGCAGTTTGTGTTGCATAATCGTTTGTTGGACTGAGCCGCTACCTGCTCCGTGTTTCAGAGTTGGCGTTCTTTATGCTATGGGAGTTTTTTTAGAGGCTCTAGCTAAATCAGCTAATTTATAAGCTTACCTATTAAAATTTAAGCTTCCCTGCATTGCTCAGCGTTTATTATCTATTCATTAAACCTAATGTTTTACCGTTAAGCAAGGATATTTTTCTCACGCACAGTCGCGACTAGCCTGAGCAGTTAAGCAGGTTAACTCATTGATTTGATGCAGCAAGCAAGGCTGCTAACTCGTTCGTGCTATTTTATTTGTCGCCACATCTAAATTCATCACGCCAATAAATCGTAAGATACCCGCCTTGCATGACTGGCAAGGCCAAAGCGGTATTAATGGCTCTTGCTCTGCTTTCGGTTTCACCGCTTTGAATAGGGTTGATGCTTCAGCTTTTATTAACCCTAACTCGTCTTGGGGCAAAATCATTTTAGGTCGTCGGCTGTAATAGGTTATTTTCGCATAAAAACTGCTATGGGCAACGCCCGAAGCAAGGGCAAATTTGGAGCCAGTGGAACATTTGTCCAAGTACCTGCGCTTGTTAATTTTCTTGCTCAATAGGGGTTCCCCTAAGAATCATTTCAAACGCATACTCTGTTTCACAATGGTCACAATTAAATTTAAAGCCACCTTCAATTTTGGAAAAGAAAACTGATGCCTCTTTATGACAAACACCGCATTCAAAAACATATTTTGATCCAAATGAAACACTGTTCTCAGTCGCTTTTATTGCATGATCAATACGGCATGAATCATTTTGGCATGTAATTGATTCGTTTGTCTTGACATAGTGCTGTGTATACAAAATGTTTTTCCCACAGGCTTCACACTGGAAGAATTCATAGTTTCCCTTCACTACCATTAAGTTGCCTGTAGTAAGCCTATTTAGCTGGTCAAATATCTTAATAATTTTATTTTTGTTGATTTTGTAGCTAGTAAGTTTTTTAGGCATTGGGAGGTGCAAATAACTCCCCAGAGAGTTATACAGTTTATTCAAATCTTTTATTGGTATGTTGTTGTAGGTAATAGTGTCTTTAAATTCACCCTCTTCGCTATATATACTCAAATGTAAGTCTTTATCAGCTAAATCATCGAAACCCGACAATAGCTTTATAGCTTTATAGCTTTGTTGAGTTGCCACGTTTCAATTATTGTTCTAGGTATTTCTTCAGCTCCTGCAAGCAATTGCTGATACACATGAGCTTCGATGAAGTACCTTAACTCTAAGCAGGCGTACCTAAGAGACTGCAAATCATCACTATCCAATAACGATCTGGCTTTCACATAGTGAGCATCCTTTTCATATCTATTTACATCAACCATCTACAATCCTAGGGTGAAAATTAACGCTGCCGAACTTGCACAAAATAGCAAGCTAAAAATAATTAACGACGCAGAAGCGCAAGCCTGCTGTTTGCGTCCTTTGGTTCAGGTACTTGTTAGTCGTTTATACTCAAGCTCATTTGCTCTATCATTAACTCTTTAAACCTGCCTTCGTGTAAAGATGTTAAAAAATTATTTATGACATCAAAAGCAACCTGACAAGACCACTCCGCTAACTCAGGAGTCATTATAGCATCAAGCCAACTTCCATCCCTTAGTATCGGCTTAATAATTCCAAGTTTTAGTAGTTCCTGAAGTTCAACATCTGGTCGTTCATATTTAGACTTGTAATTATATTCTCCCTGTCCAATTGTTAGTTCACCTTTAATTACCTCTGGTGGCTTATGAATAATTGAGTTTCTAAGATTTCTTAGTGTTTCAAATTCTTTGTAAGGTGATTGTGTTCGATCCCAATGGTTCTTTGTAAATAACTTTTTAGACTTTTTATACTTTTCAAGTGTACTAGCCTTACTACTTTGTAAACTTAGCATTTGTTCGTATAACTCTTGCTCAGCTTCAGTTCTCCGGCCACCAGTAAATAGCTCAGTTGAGCCGATAGTTTCATTTATAAATGCTTCAATACAATTAAAGCTAAAAATCAATGAAACAATTGCTTCTTCAGGCTCTTCAGTAGATTTATCAGCAGCTTTTCTCGCTATGTAAAATAAAAGCTTA
Organism: Pseudoalteromonas sp. S3785; assembly: GCF_005887365.1. NCBI lineage: Bacteria > Pseudomonadati > Pseudomonadota > Gammaproteobacteria > Alteromonadales > Pseudoalteromonadaceae > Pseudoalteromonas > Pseudoalteromonas sp. S3785. Next base: position 28,299 of record NZ_PNCT01000056.1, read on the forward strand.
TGCGCGAAATAAACTTTTGTTGAGTATATTTTTTTGCCTTCAATATTCATCGCTCTTCCTTTGACGACTAACAATTTTATAGTGCGCGCGTCGCGGACCTTTCTGCCGATGCCACGCTCTTGTTTTAATAAATCTACTTTTAACAAATAACGTAATACATTACCAAATCTAATTTTTTATTTGTGCTAAAGATATTCAGAAGAAAGAAAATACGCTCATAGCTCATTCTCTTGAATATGGGAGCAAAACAACCACACTGAATATTTATAAAGTACCCTATATGGATGATGACATGAAATTTAGCGGAACGTCCGCTTTGTAGAATAGAGCCAATAGCATTAAACGACTCGAATCATTTATTGATCGCTTAAAGTTGCCATTAGAGCATTTGCATTAACTTATTTTGGGGCAGAAACGAGTTGGATTTCCGAGCTTAAAATAGATACCAGCTTATAATCTTAAAGTACAAAACGGAAGTAAGCTTCCGGTTTGTAAGGCAATATTGCTATATTTCGGAATCAAACTTCCGTTTATAGGATTCAAAGGTAGTTATCGGAAATATACTTCTGTTTTTTGAAAGCGTTAACCTAGATATCTATATGAGCTATTTTTCGGGGTCTGATTTGAGCGAACATCGGTCATTGAGATTGGATAAATATAATAGTCAATTTAGTGGTCAAACTGCGCTTTGCGCATATATTTATGAAAATCAGCTGCGCGCGCATATTGAGCTATTTAACATTACTCAAAAGTTTTAGAAAACTTAGAGGTAGTAATACTTCGCGCTATTTGCTAAAACTATTTAATGTAGAAGAATGAGCGTGGAGTTGGCAGGAATATATGTGATGAGCGCACTAATATTAAATTATCATTAGGTTTGAGACCGAAGCTAGAATGAGCGTGGATAATAAAGTACACGAAAATAAGCAGTTCATATGGGAAATGCTAAAATCAGGTAAATGGACTAAAGATCATCTTCTGTCGCTTAAATTTAAAGCTAATGACCAAAGTTGGAATGTAGCTTTAAGAGCAGCTCAAAAATGGGCGTATTCCAACGTCATTCAAAAATCATTGAAAAATAGTAAAGAAAAAATTAAGAAAAAAAGGAAGCAGGATCCTGAAAGAGAAACACATGAAAAACACATCACGGACGAAAAAACTATTGAATACGAAAAGAAAGAAAAGAAGTTTCTAGTTAGCCAAATAAAGGCCCACAAGAATTTTAAGAAAAATATGGCTTCAAGATTGCCCAATTTAGAGCTTTACGAGCTAGAAAACTTGAACCGCATGCTAATCGCGAGCACCGAAAGTATTGAGCCTGGCGGGACCCGATATAACAACATGCAACATCGCTTTGAAAACGTAAAAGACTCAACAAAATGGCATTCTCGGGCTGGTAAATTTAGGCGAAAGTGATGAGGTTTTATTCTAACGTCAGCATCGGCTTGCAGGCTGGCCGCGCTGCTTAATGTGTTACTATCGTCCGCTTCATATACTCAGGCATACTTCGGCAATGAGCGATAACCGGTCATTGAGATTGGCTAAATATCGTCGCTAATTGATTTGTTAAACTGCTCTTTGTGCATATATTCATGAAAATGAGCGCTGCGCGCACATTGGTTAATTTAACTTTACTTAAAATAGTTAGAAAACTTAGTGATAGTAATACCTTAGGTAATTTGTTAAAACTATATAATGTAGAAAAATGAGCGTAGCGTCGGCAGAAATATGCGCGATGAGCGCACTATTAAATTGTTATACCTACTAATAGAATTTGCGATAAAAGGGAAGTCATGGCTCAATTTAAAGATGTTTATAATTTTCAATGTAAGGTTTTTGAACCAGCTACTTCAGAATTGTCTGAGAAAGAATTAAAATCCTTGTTAAAACAACTATATGAGTACTTCCCATATACAGATAAAGGTGATGGCAATAAGGAACCTTATGCTACAGACAATGATTACTCTAAAAAATGGTATAAATGCTACGACCATTTGTTAAATCTCTTGTCTATGAAGAAACAAGAATCTCGTTATAAGTTGTCACTTACACTATCAATTGTTGCAATTGTAGTATCTGTAATCGGTGTTGCAGTGAGAGTTACAGTATCGGGGTGAGTAGGTATAACAAGCAATTAAACAGGGATTAAAAACAGCGGGCACTTCGCTTCGCTCGATTTTAGCCCACTATTTTTAACCCGTTAATCGAGCGTTAGAGCTAAAGGATGAATATGGACGCTAATCTGCTCATTGAAGAACTCGTAGAAATTAAAAACAAAAGAGAGTCTTTGGAAAATGCGAGAGCTACAGGACCTTGCAGTTGTGAAATGCACAAAGAAATAAAAACAAGAGAATTTGGTGGTGGTATTCATTATGTTTACCAGTGTAATAAATGTGGTGAACAGCGTGGAGGCTCACTAAAAAAAATTGATGCTCTTAAAATTCTTAATGGTAAACAACCGGAAGTATTTGATCCCAATATTGAAGAAGAACGTTCTATCAAAAATAGAATTGCGTACGAAGAGATTTCTTCTTTATGGGATGAAGAACGAAGAATCACTAACACGATTAATGGCTTTCCAGATTATCAATCAACTTTTTTAGCTGAACAACAAAAATTTGAAGAGGTTAATGATAAATTAGCTCAATTTATAGAAGAGATTAAAGATGAGTTTAATTCAGAAAAAGCAATTCGAGCTTTGATTAATCAAACAGTTCTTTTAAAAAAAGAAAAATATAATAAATTACGTGAAACAACAGAAAGGTTCACAAGCGAACCAGAGTTGAAAAATTGGTTCAATGAAAAGTTGGCTTCAGACTTTTACATTTATCCAGAAGTTAATGGCATTCATTTATCTGAAAATGTAAATGTTAGAATTGACTATGTCTTATTTCCTAAAGAGCACTTAATTGAAGAGGGCTTTGAACCATCTTATTTTGGTATTGAAGTAAAATACTTTAATCAAGAAAATGGCTTTACTCATAAAACAAGTCGCGGACTATGGCAAACGATAAGTTACAATGACTCTAAATTTTATCTGGATAACAAAGAAATAAAATTAAAATATAGTTTAATCTTTTCAAATTTATCATTCTCGAAAGAACTCATGTTAATTAAAAACTACGGTCATGAAATGGAGAATGATCAACTTGAATGGCGCGGTATGATTCATGTGGCCAACCACGCTAGAGTTGGCACATTTGAAATAAAAGGGAATAAAGAAGAATATAAAGGGTGGTCAATAAAATTTGCAGGTGGCACTTATTTTGGTTCAACTGTGTACAACCATGAATCTAAATATAACAAATCCAATGAGGACGTTATTAACAAAGTAAGGGTCGGTAATTTTTAGCTCTAACAAGTTGCTTAAACGGACAAAAAACAGTTGGCTTTTGCTCGTTCATCGCTAATTTTAGCCAACAATTTTTCGCCGCTTAGCAAGGCGTTACGACCGTCCGCTCATGGCACAGAGCAGACCGGCGGTAATTATTGAGTGATGCAATCCGCAGTTGTAACTGGCCAAGAGTCGAGGTTCTTTACGTAATGAAAAATAAAGCTGCGATGTCGATACTCATGAAAGCGACGGCCTAAATAAACTCTACCTCGAAGTAAACAATAAATAGCCAAATTATCATTTCAAAGTAGTTACCTTTATAGACGCTTGTAAGTAACTTCCCGCTGTTAAAGAAATTTACCTAATAAAAAACATAATTATTTTTAGAGTGTAATTAAGTTAATAAATCTCAATTTAAGTGCCATATTTCTCTATAAATCAATAAGTTCTCAACGCGCCGTGTATTCTCGACTTAAGTGGCACTGATCTTATTTTTCTAAAAAATAAGCTTTTCTACTGCGAAACAATTGATAACCATTACTGTTTAGATTAATATGCACCTACTAAATGAAATTGAGAGTAGTTTGTATTCATGTATATTTGTCTTTGTCACGGGGTGACTGATAAAAAAATTGAGCAAACAATTGACGATGGTGCAACTACCATGCGTGAATTAACTAAAGAGCTTAAAGTAGGCAGCCAATGCGGTAAGTGTTGTTGTTGTACTAAAAAGATCTTAAATCGCAAACTTATTGAGATTGCAGATATTACCGATCAAGTCGCTTAATTCGTTATTACAAAATTCAGATACAAAAAAAGCAGCTTTTATAAAGCTGCTTTTTTTATGACCTAAATTTACCTTACAGTTGAGACTGTAAGTAATTTTCAAGCCCCGTGTTTTGAATAAGTAATTGCTGGGTTTCTAGCCAGTCAATTTGTTCTTCCTGCTCGTTCAAAATATTATCAAGTGCTTCACGGCTAATATAATCTTTTTTGTTTTCAGCTAACTTAATTGCACTGCGCAAGTCATCAATTGTATCAAGCTCAAAGCTCATATTTGCAGCAATCATTTCTTCGCTGTTTTCGCCTATGCGTAATCGGCCTAAGTCTTGTAGGTTAGGTAAACCTTCTAAAAATAAAATACGCTCAATTAAACGGTCGGCATTTTTCATTTTTTGAATTGAAACTTTGTAGTCTGCTTTATCGAGCTGGCTAAAACCAAAATCTTTAAACATACGGGCATGCAAAAAGTATTGATTAATACCCACAAGCTCATTAGCAAGTACTTTATTTAAAGCAGCTATAACGTCTTTATCGCCTTTCATACTTTATGCTCCTTACTCGCCCATTTGTGCTTGATGGTAGTTTTGTGTACCAATTTTATCAATTAGACCGAGTTGTTGCTCTAGCCAATAAACATGATCTTCTTCGGTATCAAATAATAGCTTTTCTAATACTTCGCGAGACTGATAATCCTGCTGTTCTTCACAAATAGCAATTACGTCTTTAACACATGCAACCACTTCAAGCTCAAGTGTTAAGTCGTTCTGCATCATGCTTTTTACATCGTTACCAATCAAAAGATCACGGCGTTTAGTCATATTAGGCACACCTTCTAAAAACAAGATGCGTTTTATAAGCCAATCGGCGTGATCTTTTTCTTCTTCCATTTCATGGTTAAGGCGTACATATAATTTATCTAAACCCCAGTCATCATACATGCGTGAATGAATAAAATACTGGTCAATTGCGGCTAACTCATTGGCTAGCAAAGTATTAAATGCATCGATTACTTTTTGATTACCTTTCATGATAAATCACCTTAACTATTTTAATTGTGCACAGTGTAGTTGAAATTGTGTGTTTTGCAAGTTTTTCTATAAAAATCATTGCTTTACAATTGGTTTTGATTCTTATTTAAGTTTGCGTTACTGCTTGGTTTATGAACAGTTTTGCATTTTTGTTTAACTATGAAATGTGATTTATTTGAAGTATTTTCACCAAAAATTTTCAAATGTGGCTTAGGGTTTATACGTGTAAACGCACAATTGTATGTAAGCGCGAGCGTTGTAATACCAAAAACTTGCATAAATTTAAGCACATTTTAAGGTTCTAGATAAGTAAAAGTTCGTATAAATAGTGAGCTTTAGTTTTTAACAATAAAATATAAAAAAGAGAAAGGTTAAAATTGCCGTAATTTAAACGTTTAGTCTATTTGAGTAATTAATTTTTAATTGCAACTTACTGATGTTTAAACTGTAATTAAGTGGTGTATTTTTCCCACTTTGAGGGCTAAAACTTGCGTCTTTTAGGTTTTAGTGCATTAATGTAGGTAACAAATAATGCATTTACAGTTATTGGATATATAGCATGGTTGAAGGAAAAAAGTATGGGCTGCTAAGTGGCACAGCTCAGTCTGTGCGTAGTAAGCTGATCATTACTTTTTTGTTTATGGCTATTGTTCCTCTTTGCTTACTGACCTGGTTCAGCTTACAGCATGTAAATAGTACCTTAAAAAAAAATGCAGATGCAGAACTTCACGAATTAAGCTCTATTGCAGCTGAGTTTACTAATTTATGGTTTGATGATCATCTTACTGATTTATATACCTTTAAAAACCAGCTTGCTAATTACCCTCTTGAACAAAGCAAACTAATAAATCATTTTGTTACTCACTATGATTTTGTAAATAGTATTGAGGTTATAGCTGGATCTACATTCGAGCAGCCCATTATCTCGCCATATGGGCAGATAGACAAAGGTGAACTGAGCCAGCTTATTAACTCTGTAAGTACCTCAGCGCAAGCCACTTTCGGCTCTGTTGAGTTTAAAGGTAAACAGTTTAATATTGTGGTTATACCTTGGCTTAGTGATGCGCAAAAACTAGAAGGGGTAATGTTAGCAGAAGTAAATATGCGTGGTCTTTTAGAAGGCCTAAGCACCATTCATAGCACACATAATGATGTTAGTTTTTTTGTACTTCATAACAATAAAATAGAGCGTTCTTCAGTAACGAATGCAGAAGAGGCTCCTGTTCTTACGCAAACCACACTGACTAATAAACAAACGTTTGAGTACAGCAGTACTCAGGGTACCACTTATAATGCTCAAGTTAGCGAGTTAGATTTTTTGGGCGTAGAAGGGTGGCAACTTTTAGCGGCAAAACCTTCACACATAATGCTCAAAGACTTTGGTTATTATAAACGTTGGGCAATTTTAACAAATGCAGTGTCTTTATTGCTTGTTTTGTGTGCAGCTTGGTGGCTTAGTCGGCGTTTATCCAAACCTTTAATTGAACTTACCGCAGTGATGGCCAAAATTACTGATGGCGAAAAGATAAAGGTTCCTACCTTAACTGATAGTCATGAGTTATATAAGTTATCAGTCGATCTTCAAAAAATGGTGGCAGTGAAAGAAGAGCAACAGATCGTATTGCAAAAGCAACGTTCAGCTTTGCAAATAGCGTTTAAGCAATTGGATGAGCAAAAAAGTGCACTTGATGAGCATGCGATTGTTGCGGTAACAGATTTAGCAGGCACTATCACTTTTGTTAATAAGAAGTTTTGTGAAATTAGCGGCTATGAAGAGCATGAGTTAATTGGCCAAAACCACCGTTTACTTAATTCCAAAAAGCACGACAAACAATTTTTTGCCGACATGTATTGTACCCTCCAGCGAGGTGAGGTATGGAACGGACAAATATGTAATAAAGCAAAACATGGGGGTTTTTATTGGGTAGATACTACCATAGCGCCATTTTTTGATGAGCACGGTAAACCACAAAGCTACATTGCTATTCGCACCGATGTAACACCATTGAAACTACAAGAGCTTGAACTTGAACAGCATAAAACCCAGTTGCAGTTAGTTATAGATACCACAGCTGTAGGAATATGGGATTGGTTTATAGATACCAGTAAAGTAACTTTTAATAATCGCTGGGCAGAAATCATAGGTTATAAACTCAGTGATTTGCAGCCTACGACTATTGATACCTGGTATAAATATGCTCATCCCGATGACTTGGTTATTTCAGAGCAAAAATTAAAAGCGCATTTTAACGGTGATACTGATTACTATGTCAGCGAGGCGCGAATGAAGCATAAAGATGGCCACTGGGTTTGGGTGCTCGACACTGCAAAAGTGGTCGAGTGGAACTTAGATGGTTCGCCTCGTCGTATGATCGGAACGCATTTAGATATTACCGAACGTAAGCAGATTGAATCTGAACTACAGTACAGCCGCGATCGCTTTGCTTCGTTAGTAGATAATATTCCAGGCGTGATTTATCGGTGTAAGTTTGATAAAGCATGGACCATGTTATATATGAGCGATCAGGTAAAAGGTATAACAGGTTATACGCCAGATGCGTTTATAAATAATAAAACACTGAGCTTTGCTTCAATGATTCACAAAGATGACAAGGAGGTTGAGCTACAAGTAAGTACCTGTATTGCTCAAAAACTACCTTGGTCGATTGAATACAGAATAAAAAGAAGTGATGGCAATATTCGTTGGGTACACGAAAAAGGTCAGGCCATTTATGGTGATGACAACCAAGTACTGTATTTAGATGGTTTTATTTCAGATATTACTGAGCGCCATAATACTCAAGCAGAAATTACCCGCCAACAAAATTTGCTTGAGGCAATGAGTAAACAAGGCCAAATTGGTGCATGGGAAATAAATTTAGAAAACCAAACCATGTATTGGTCAGACGTAGTAAAAGTAATACACGAAGTACCAGAAGGGTTTGAGCCTAGCATTGAAACAGCTATAAATTTTTATAAGCCAGGAGAGCATCGAGATAAAATCAGTACTTTATTTGAATGTGCAGTCACTTTAGGTGAAAGCTGGAGTGTTGAGTTGATCATTTTAACTTATACCGGTAAAGAGCGCTGGGTTAAGTCGATGGGGCAGGCAGAATTTAAAGACGGTAAATGTGTGCGTGTTTTTGGGTCATTCCAAAGTATTGATACACATAAACGCCTAGAGTTAGAAAGCGAAAAAGCAAATGCCTATAACAAAAATTTAGCGTCATTAACGGTTTCGCCTGAGGTAAAAAATAGCGACGTTGCACAAGTTAAAAAGCTGGCGATAAAGTCGATGGTAGAGGTGTTAAATGTGGAACGTGCCTCTATTTGGATACTTAACAAACAGTGCGACGAAATGGCCTGCCATGGCTTATATACTCGGCAAAACGGATTTGTAGATTTTGACGGTGTGCTCAAAAAGGCTGATTTTCCAAGTTACTATGAGGCAATTTTTGATCAAAACCTAGTGGCAATTGACGATGTGTATACGCACAAGGCAACGGTTGAATTTACCCAAAGCTATACTCAACCATTAAATATTGAGTCGATGCTGGATGCGGTTATTTCATCCGGAGATGGTAATTTAGGTATTTTATGTGCAGAGACCGTCGGAGAAAAGCGCATTTGGGCGCATAGTGAAGAAACGTATTTACGCTCGCTGGCTACGTTAGTAGGGAGTACGTTGGTTTCTCAAAAGCGTAAAGAAACGGCAGAAAAGTTAAAAGTTGCTTTAGTACAAGCGCAAGAGGCTGCGGTGGCAAAAAGCCAATTTTTAGCCACAATGAGCCATGAAATACGCACACCGATGAATGGCGTATTAGGCATGTTAGAATTGGTTGAGTTAGAGCCATTAAGTAAACCGATAGAAAAAAAAGTCGCTATTGCAAAAAGTAGTGCTCATTCTTTGCTTGGTGTTATTAACGATATACTCGACTTTTCTAAAGCGGAAGCAGGCAAGATTGAGCTTGAACATATACATTTTAATGCTCGCGAGTTAATTGGCGAAATAGCGGAGGCGCAGGCCTTTACCGCACAAGAAAAAGGCATTGAGATTATCTTAGATTTAGTCGCGCTAGAGCCCTCACATTTAATGGGCGACCCCGGGCGTATACGCCAAGTGGTAACCAACTTAATTAGTAATGCGGTTAAATTTACCAGTCAAGGCGAGGTGGTGGTGAGTGCCTCTGTAGAAAAAACTGAGCAAGATCTATTACTCAATATAAAAGTAAAAGACTCAGGAATTGGCATAACTAAGGCAAAACAACTGCAATTATTTACCCCTTTTTCGCAAGTGGATGCATCAACCACACGTGAGTACGGAGGCACGGGCCTAGGGCTTGCTATATGTAAACAGTTATGTGAGCTAATGAATGGCAAAATTTCACTGGTGAGCGCACCTGGCAAAGGCAGTGAATTTACTGCAACCATGCAAGTGGCTGAAGGGGAAGAAAAAGAACGCACTATCCCTAATATAAATATGAGTTCGTTAAATGTACTCGTAGTTGATGATAATGAGACTAACCGCTTAGTTATTTCTCAACAGTTAGGACATTGGGGGGCAAATGTTACGCTTGCTAGTAGTGCAAAACAGGCGCTTGAGCTATGTGCACAGCGCATAGAAAACAAACAAACTATGTTTGATATTGCTGTGCTAGACATGCAAATGCCTGAAATGGATGGTATGGAGTTGTGTAAAGTGTTTAAAGCACATGATGACTATAAAGCCATGCCACTGGTAATGATGACCAGTATTGCTGGCATGGAAGGCGCTCAGCGCTATTCAAAAATTGGTTTTCAAGCGTATTTTCCTAAACCAGTTACAACCGCTGATTTAATTTCTGCGTTATCGGTTATAACAAGTTCAGACAGCACCGAGCCCCTTCCTCTGGTGACTCCAGGGTATATTTCGTCACTAAGAAAAGAAAAAACAGACACGCCTGCAAAAATTTTATTAGTTGAGGATAACCCCGTTAATCAACATGTTTCTACACTGATGCTTAAAAAGCTAAATTGCGAGGTGATACTAGCGCAAAACGGGCAAGAGGCCATAAACACCTTAAGCGAGCACAACCAAGGGTATTTTGACTTAGTATTAATGGATTGCCAAATGCCGGTAATGGATGGCTTTGACGCCACGGCTAATATACGAGACGGTATGGCAGGGGATGAGCACAAAGCAATAAAAATAATTGCCTTAACCGCCAATGCAATGAATTCAGATAAAGAACGGTGTATTAATGCCGGTATGGACGACTACTTAACTAAACCCATTCAGCTTGATATTTTAAAAGAAAAAATAGAGCAGTACTTTTAGGATTAATAACATGAGTAAGCAAGTACAAATACGCGACGCTAAAAAAAGCGATGCGCCAACCATTTTACAGTTTATTACCGAACTGGCCATTTACGAAAAAGAACCCGATGCAGTAAAAACAGATGAGCAGGCAATTATAAAAACGCTGTTTAGTGAGGGGGCAACAGCACACAGTGTTATTTGCCTTGAAGATGATGAGCCTATTGGCTTTGCTGTGTATTTTTATAATTACTCTACGTGGCTGGGTAAAAATGGATTGTATTTAGAGGATTTATACGTAAGCCCTGACAGCCGTGGCAATGGCGCGGGCAAACTAATAATGAAGCACTTGGCTAATAAAGCCATAAAAAACGACTGTGGGCGTTTTGAGTGGGTAGTACTTGATTGGAACAAACCCGCTATCGATTTTTATAATAGCATTGGGGCAAAAGCCCAAAACGAATGGATAATCTATCGCCTAGCAGGCCAAGACTTGCTCGATTTTGCAGAGCAATCGTGATACTTACACGCTTAACTCACTAAGTGGGTTGGTATGATACTTTTAAAAGCAGATGAGTGCCGAAAATGGCCAGTACAGGTTTAAAACATTGCTATGCTAAGGTACGTTTTATTGATTAAGACCCTTGATGAATAATCAGTATTGGCAAAAAGCGCGGCAAAGCCGTGATGCCCGATTTGACGGTTTATTTTACGTTGCCGTAAAAAGCACCGGCATTTATTGTCGGCCGATTTGCCCCGCACCTACTGCACATGAAAAAAACGTGTTGTACTATCAATACGCGCACAATGCCGCGCAAGCGGGCTTTAGGCCGTGTATACGCTGCCGGCCCGATAGTGCGCCAGGTAGCGCGGCTTGGCTGGGAGTAAAAACCACTGCACTAAGAGCTAAGCAATTAATTGACCTAGGTGAGAATGATAATTGCGAAATACTTGCTACTCGCTTGGGTATTACGAGCCGTTACTTGAGGCGTATATTTAACCAGCACTTTGGTGTGTCTATTACTCAATATCGTTTATTTAACCAATGTCAGTTTGCCAAAAAGCTTATTCAAGAAACCACATTACCAATAACCGATATTGCCTTTGCAGCTGGGTTTAAAAGTGTGCGCCGTTTTAATGATGCCTTTTTACAACAATTGCATTTAGCGCCATCAACGCTCAGAAAAACAAAAAAAGAGTCAAGCCCTGTGATTATATTAACGCTTCCCTTTAGGCCCCCCTACAATTGGCAAGCCTTACATAGCTTTTTATCAAAGCGACTAATATCGCCTATGGAGTGGATAACCCCGAATAGTTATGGGCGAACATTTAAGTTAAATGGGGCTGTAGGCCATTTTAACGCGCACTTTAAAGCGAAAAATAACCATTTTAAAGTTGAAATAGTGATAGACAATACCGAGCATTTACATAAAGTTATTAATAATATTCGTCGTGTGCTCGATGTAGATGCTGACATAAACCATATAGAAACTCACTTGAAGGGTAGTATAAATGGTGCATTTAATTTAAGTGAAGGATTAAGATTGCCTGGAATATGGTCGAGCTTTGAAGCGGGGATCCGCGCTGTGCTAGGTCAGCAAGTTAGTGTAGCAGCGGCACATACTTTAGTTACAAAGTTAGTCGCAGAGCGTGGTGATCAACATGCTGATAAAATATATTTTCCACAGCCAGAGGACTTAGCTACCTGCGACTTTGAATTTTTTAAAATGCCGCAATCGCGCAAAAATGCATTAAAAAATTTATCTAAGTACTGCGCCGATAACCCTGAAAATAGCCTTTTAGATAATTGGCTTGAGATAAAAGGGATAGGCCCATGGACCGTTAACTACGCCAAACTGCGCGGGCAAAGTAACCCAGATATATTGTTAGCTGGCGATCTGGGCGTAAAAAAAGCGTTAGTAAATACGCAGCAATTTAACCCTGAACTGAGCGCCCCATTTCGCTCATACTTAACCTTTCAGCTATGGCAACAACTTTCATGATTATCCAAACCGCTATTTCGAGCCCAATTGACGACGTTATCATTCAAGCAACCGAAAACGGCGTGAGCTATGTCGGTTTTTATCCAAAAACACACTACACACATACACCCATTGAGCAGGTGACGAATGTACCGGCTTTAATTTGCGCAAAGCAATTAAACGAATACTTTAATGGCAGACGAACAACCTTTAATGTGCCATTAGATACGCATGGTACGCCTTTTCAAAACAGTGTGTGGCAAGCATTACTCAGTGTCCCTTTTGGTAAAACCAGTACTTATGGTGATATAGCCCGGCTGTTAAACAATCCAAAGGCGGTAAGAGCTGTAGGGGCTGCAAACGGTAAAAACCCTATTAGTATTATTGTGCCGTGCCACCGGATCATAGGCGCAAACGCAAAGTTAACAGGCTACGCTGGTGGGCTTGCAAGAAAGCAATGGTTGTTAAAGCATGAAGGTTTAATATAGATTATAATCATTAACTTAGGCATTTATAAAACGACGCGCTACACTTTAGGTAACTCAGCTAAAATAAAAATATTATGAGAATATATAGACTTATCAGCTTGTTCTGTGCTTTTACATTTGCAGCCCCTGCGCTGGCTGACCCAACGAATTTAGTGTTTTGCTACGAAGACAAAGACGTAGCACCTATGTTTTTAGGGGTAGGGCAGGAAGTACCGATAGATAACCCTGGCGCTTCGATTGAAATTTTAAAGCAATTAGATGCCGACATACCCAATGTGACTATTTCATTTGTTAGAAAACCATGGCGCAGGTGCCTAAACGATTTAGAACTTAACCGTGTTAATGCGGTTATTGCCAGTTATCGTGCTGGGCGTGAACGTTTTGCTGTGTACCCTACAAACGAAAAGGGCGTATTGCTAGAAAGATTTGCAGTGAGTCGTTTTAGTAGCTGCTTAATAGGGCGAGCGCGTTTTCATAAACAATGGAAAACCCGCCAAGTATTTCAAAATAAAGCATTCACTATTGCCATCCCTAATGGCTATGGCTTGAACAGCGCGCTAAAAGAAGAGCCTTTTTACATTCATAATACGTTTTCTAAAGATAAAGCATTTGAATTACTTGATAAAGGCGTTGTGCAGGCAAGTGTTGACTTATGCCAAGTAGATGACTTAAAAGTGTCGAGCTATCAACATAAAGGGAGTGATGTGAAACCCCTTTACCCACCTTATGAAACAACGGACGGTTATTTAATTTTTTCAAAGCAGTTTTATCAGCAAAATAGCCAGCTTAGTAAAGAGATATGGCAATGGCTAGCGCACTTTGATAGTGCTGAAATTTACATAAAATACTTGCAAGCTGTTGAGTAATAAGAAAATCAAAGCGCTTATTAACTAAAATAGCGATATGAAATTTGTATTAATCGTATATTAAGGTAGCATAAGCGCACTTTTTATCTTAAGGCACGGCAATGGCTCAATTATACTTTTACTACTCTGCGATGAATGCGGGTAAATCAACCACCTTGTTACAATCTGCGTTTAACTATCGTGAGCGCGGCATGGAGCCCGTTATTTTAACGGCTGCCATTGATAACCGCTCTGGTGTAGGGAAAGTATCGTCTCGTATCGGTCTTAAAGCTGATGCACATATATTTGATGAATCTAAAAATGTATTTGATTTGATTCAAAACCTTCAAAACGAAAAAAAACGCCACTGTGTCTTGGTCGACGAATGCCAGTTTTTATCTAAAGAGCAAGTTATGCAACTAACTGATGTGGTTGATGAACTTGGTATTCCAGTATTATGTTATGGCCTGCGAAGCGACTTTAGAGGCGAGTTATTTATAGGCTCTCAGTATTTGCTAGCATGGGCCGACAAGCTGGTTGAACTTAAAACAGTATGTCATTGCGGCCGTAAAGCCAATCATGTGTTGCGCACAGATGAAAACGGCAATGCGATTGCCGATGGTAACCAAGTAGAAATTGGCGGCAACGACCGATACGTTTCGGTGTGCCGCAAACATTATAAAGCAGAATTAAATATGGGCCGCTAAGGCATTTAAAAATGTATCAATATCTTCGCGCGTAATATCTAAATGCGTTACTAGCCTAAGCTGCTTGCTTGGGCTAAATAATATACCTTGCAGCTTAAGCGCTTGTGCAAGCTCTTCAATATTAATACTACTACTGTACGTAGCATACACCATGTTGGTGGTGTTACTCATATCTACAGTAAAACCGCTTAATTTATTTAACTTTTGAGCTAAATAACGCGCATTAGCATGATCATCTTGCAAGCGATTTACATTGTGCTCAAGTGCATATTGACCAGCGGCTGCAAGCATTCCTGCTTGGCGCATGCCGCCACCGAGTACTTTTCTCCAGCGCCTAGCTTTGTCAATTAATGCTGGTGAGCCCAATAATAGCGAGCCGATTGGCGCACCTAAGCCTTTAGATAAACAAATTGAAACAGAATCAAAGTGCTTTGTAATTGCTGTTATATCTACATTTAGATCAACCGCTGCATTAAACGCGCGCGCACCATCTAAATGCAGTGCTAATTTATGCGTATTTACAAAGTCGCGAGCTTGAGCTAAGTACTCAAGCGGGAGCACTTTACCGCCAATGGTATTTTCAAGGCTAAGCAAGCGCGTGTTGGCAAAATGGCAGTCGTTAGGTTTTATAGCTTCGGCAACCTTGTTAAAACATAAGCTGCCGTCTTTTTCGTTTTCGATAGGTTGAGGTTGTATTGAGCCAAGTACGGCAGCGCCACCGCCTTCAAACTTATAGTTATGGGCATTTTGTCCACAAATATATTCATCCCCGCGCTCACAATGCGCCATTAAAGCTAATAAATTGGCTTGCGTGCCAGAGCTACAATAAAGCGCAGCGTTAAAATTAAAGCGCTCACATGCATATGCCTCTAATTCGTTTACGCTAGGATCATCGCCGTATACATCATCGCCAACTGGGGCATTATGCATTGCATCGCGCATGGCTTTGGAAGGTTGAGTAACGGTGTCTGAGCGAAAATCTATCATTGTTGTTATTCCTTTATTAGCCTTATTATTTTATGGGTTTACATAAACTCTTCAAAAATGTGTTCTCGGGTAGCTTTATCAAAATAACTCCACGCAATAAAGCGACTTACTTTTTGCCCCTGCGCCATATCTATAATTTTATATTCAGCAATAGGGAGTGTACTGAGTTTTTTTTCTAACGTAGCAAGCGTTTCTTTTTTTGAAACCAGTGACGTAAACCATATTACCTGCTCCGCAAATTGCTCGCTTTCAGTAATCATATTACTGATAAACTTCTCTTCACCCCCTTCGCACCACAGCTCGTTATTTTGGCCACCAAAGTTAAGCGCGTTTTGGGGTGTTTTACCTAAATTTTTCCATTTGCGTTCAGTACCTTTACTAGCCTCATCAGCACTTGCGTGAAACGGGGGATTACACAGGGTTAAATGAAATAAGTCTTTTTGGTTAATAATGCCTTTAAAAATAGAAGATGCATTTTTTTGATGTTTTACGGTGATTTTTAAACCGTTAAACTGCGCTATTTGCTTTGCAATTTTTATTGAACTTGCATCTATATCACTCCCCGTAAAGTGCCAGTTATACTCGTGGCTACCTGTAAGAGGGTAAACTAAGTTAGCCCCTGTCCCAATATCAAGCGCTTTAATTTTACGTCCTGTCGGTATGTTTTGTTGGTTATCTGTGCTTAATAAATCGGCTAAGTGATGTATGTAATCTACTCGCCCTGGAATAGGGGGGCATAAGTTTTGATCGGGTATATCCCAAAATTCTATATTATAGTGCGCTTTTAATAGAGCTTGGTTAAGCGTTTTAACGGCTTTGTTATTGCTAAAATCGATGCTTTTACTGCCCGCAGGAGTTGTTATTATAAAAGGTGCTAACGCATTATGTTTTTCACATAACATGTCCAAATCGTAGCCATGTAAGTGTTGATTGCGAGGATGTAACTTGTTGCTGTTTGATTTTGATTTCATAGCTTAAATTTAGCAATTCAATAATGATGTAATTGTATCAAATGCCCCGCTAAAAAGTGCAACCATTTACTTTAGAATTAACCATGCTACTGGTAGGATGAGTAAATAAAAATAACAAAGGAAAATTTGTGGCAATCACTCAGCAATCACATTTTGTTCAATTAAACAATCAACAAACTTTGCATCTACGCCGTATAGCAAACGACAAGCAAGCAGGCCCCGTCGTGTTTTTAATGCATGGAGCAGTAGAAAACGGCAAAATTTTTTATACTCACAGTAATAAAGGTTTAGCGCCTTTTTTGGCGGAGCAAGGATATTGTTGTTATGTAGCAGACCTGCGTGGGCGTGGTGAAAGTAAGCCGCTGATTTCACGTCATGCTAAATATGGTCAAACGGAGGCGATAGTTGAAGATATTCCCGCCTTTATTAATTATATAGAGGAAGTGGAGAGCAAAAAGCCTGACTATTGGGTCGCTCACTCCTGGGGGGGCGTTTTAATGAATAGCGTTTTTGCTCGTTTTCCTGAGTATGTAAAAGACGTGAAGGCTTGTGCCTATTTTGGCTCAAAACGTTCATTATTTAACAACCACCCTAAAAAGTTACTGCAAGCGAATGTGATTTGGTACTTTATGGCGCCATTACTCGCTAAAAAGCATGGTTACTTAAACGCGAAAGGCTATAAGTGGGGCAGCGATAACGAATCGCAAAAGTCGCATTATCAAAGTATGCAATGGGCTAAAAAAAGGCCTTGGGTTGATAGCGATGATGGTTTTGATTACGCAAGCGCGTTAGCTAAGCTGCATGTCCCCCCTACACTTCATATTGGCGCAGTAAACGACAAAGCTCTGGCGCAGCCTATTGATATCAAAAAGTTTATGGCAGAGTCAGGGCCTGGAAAACAAACCCTCAAAATTTATGGCAAGTGCTATGGCCACAGTGTGGATTACGATCATATTAATATGCTTACGCACCCACAGGCACGAGATGAACAGTTTAAAGATGTGTTGGACTGGTTTAATGAGCACAGTTAAGCCATTAGGCTTGCTCAAATTGTTTTAAAAGCGGTGTTTTATAGCGTTCCCAATGCGCAAGTGCGTGTGTATTAATTGGCTGCCTAATAGCGTGTTTGCTTAATGTGCTAACAGCAGCTTTACGCTTATAAAATGCTAAGCATTTCGGTTCATATTCACACCCTAAAAATGAAAACAAAGCACTTAGCTGTGCCTTTGGCTCAACAACTATTTGCTCATAATGCATATCGTATAGCGGCAATGAGGGCAGACTGCGCCAGTGGTTCATCAGTTTTGTATACAACGCATGATAAAGTTTAAATTCTTTTAAATCGCAAAAGTACGGTTCATTTTCAGCGAAATAGTTACTAAACACAGAAAAAGCGGTGGCGTTAAACTCTCTACTTAAGTTAATAAATTTAGCGTGAGGAAACAGTAAATAAATTAAGCCTATAGATTGGTAGTTACTTGGTAGCTTATTAATAATAAAAGGGCGTATTGGCTGAGCTTTTTTTAGCTCTTCAATATAAATATTGCGCGCTTTTGTAATTAAATCAGTATTTAATATATCTAAGCATTGGGGATAAGGCGTTTGTGTTTGTTGCTCTATAAAAGCCACTACTTGGTTACTAATACTGGTGTTTTCACCTAACGTGGCAAATTGTGAGTGGTTAGCCAGCATCTGCTCAAGTAAGGTAGAGCCACTTCGGGGCATGCCTATAATAAATACGGGCGTAATAGTACCGGTAAAAGTGTGATCGGCAGATGCAATTAAAGTCTGTGTATTGTGCATGATTATTTGTTCATAAAAAGGCACTAAATCACTGGTTTTAAAGGAAGCGAGCTTTTTTTGAAGTTTATTGGCAAGCAAATAATAGTTAAACGCTTGCTCTGTGTCCTCTAGTTTGTCGTAGCTTTTGCCTAATGCGTAATAACACACCATTTTTAAGCGCAGGTTGTTAGTTTGTGTCAAAAAGTGGTGTAGGTTACTCACATAGTTGTGTTCTTTATTAAAACGGCCCAATTGAACTAATTCAAATAATATATAAGCCGTTACAGGATAAATCCCCATACTTAGCGCATGCGCAAATGTAGTGTGCGCCTTGTCTAATTCACCGTAGTTTAAATAATGCTGGGCTAAGTAGTAGTGAGGCTCCGGGTTATGGCTTGCAAGGCTTTTAGCATATTCGAGTACTTTAAGCGCATCGTCAGGGGATTGGACACCATTAAAAGCATCGGCAAGGGCGTGTAAAGGTTCTAGCATATGAGGTAAACGTTCGCATGCTTTTTGTAATAAGTATACCGCTGCATCAAAGCGCTCTAGCCTAAGCGCTATTCTACCTAATCCAAAAAATGCCTCGCCGCTTTGTGGGTCACTATTTAAAATTGCTTTAAAATGAAACTCAGCTTCTTTGAGTTTATTTTGCTGTAATAATTGATTGGCTTTTTTAATTAGCATGATGAGACATTATTGTTTTTTAATTAATATAAAATAAAAAAGGCGAAATGTCTTACCATTTCGCCTTGGTTTATCATGAAAAAATATTAGAACGTATAGGTTGCTTTCGCGTAGTAAAAGCCACCGTTAATACCGTATGGAGACGTTTCGTAGTATTGCCCGCCCCAGTTGTTGTTAGGAATACCGGTACGGTCTTCAAAATCAAGTTTTTCAGCGTCTTGGTCAAAGATGTTTTGTGCACCTACCGAGAAGCTAATAGATTCGTTTAAGAAGTACGTTATTTCAGCGTCAATGGTCACCGCTGCGTCAGCTGTTTTTGCTGTTGCATCGTAATCTACGTGAACACCTTGGTATTCGCCGTAGTAATTAGCACGGGTAAACATTGAAAAAGATTCCCACTGCTGTGCCCAAGTAAGCGTTGCACGGTGGTTAGGTAAATCTTCTTCTAAGCGCTTAACTTTAAACTCACCGGTAATGTCGCTGAACTTAGTTACTTCAGTTTCATTCCAGTTGTAAGCAAGGCTAAATGTAGAGCTTCCGCCTAGCATGTCAGCTGTGTAGTTAGCTACTAAGTCAATACCTTGCGTTGTAGTATCAAAGTCATTAGTAAAGAAGCTTACTTGCGCATAGCTTTGTGCATTAGGTACACCTGCTGCTTCTAACGTGTCTTTATCAGCTTGGCTTAATACGATTTTTTCTGATTGGCTGATGCGATCTTCTACGTCAATGTTGTAGTAATCAAGCGTTAAGAATAAATCACCAATTGTGTATACTGCACCTAATGTGTAGCTTTGCGATTCTTCAGGTGTTAGCTCTGTACCACCGAGTTGCACAGCAATTGGGTTTGTTGGTGGTAATAATGCAGAATCTTGTAACACACCGTCACTTAGGTTGGTTTGTACGTTACTTACGTTTGCTTGGCCAACAGTAGGCGCACGGAAACCTGTACTTACAGAACCACGAATATTTAAGTCTTCTGTAAGGTGGTACTGTGCCATCACTTTATAGTTGGTAGTTGAACCAAAGCTGTCGTAATCTTCAAAACGTACTGCAAGGCCCATTAAGAACTCTTCAGTAAAAGGTGCTTCTACATCAACATAGGCTGCGTAGTTACGGCGGGTGTATTCGCCGGCATCTGACGGTTTAAAACCTGGGAAGCCGTTAGAGCCAATGCCAAAACCTTGATCAGTTAATGGACCTGCTGTAAATGACGCTTCGTCACCAGAAATAACAGTGAATGTTTCTTCGTGCCATTCTAAACCACCAGCAATATTTACATCGTACGCTAGGTCAAAATCAAAGCCTTTTGAAAGGTCAAAGTTAAAGTTTTTCTCTAGTTGCTCGTATTTACCTGGGCTAAAATCACGCGGGGTGTCTGCCCCTAATGAGGCATTAACTGTATCGTAAATAAAGTAGCGTGATTCATTTAAACCCACCGTACCACTTAAATCATAAAAAGCACCTTTAAAGAAACCACCTGTAAACATACCCTTTGTACCAATGGTCAAAGAGGTATCTGTGATGTTACCACCAAAGTTAGGTGTAAAACCGCCAGGGATCACTTCGTTAAATGCAAAACAATCAGGGTTGTTTGCCACACCGCTAATGTAGTCTGGATTATCTAAAACGTTATCGTCAATCGCGATAGTAGGACAGTTAGCGCTCATATCTTCTGTTAAATCAGCAACTAAAAGCGTTTCACCGCCGTCATTTGAGTAAACACCTGGGCGAGTATGTGGGTTACGGTAGTAAAAGCCACCACGTACATCACGCTCAGAATAGTTACCAAACATATAAAATTCAGAGTCGTTTGTTAGCTCTAATCCGACATTACCAAAAATTGAAATGTCGTCATCAACTTCAGGTGCACCCCAAACTTGCGCAAGCGAAGACACTTCTGGTACACCTGCAGCAGAAAGTGCGGCTGCATCAGGGCGTTGCTCTGAGCGACTTGTCGCATCTGCTGTTTTATATTGAAAACTTAAGTTAGCAAAGCCGTTGTCAGTAAATGGTAAGCCTACGTTACCCGATATCTGTGTGGTATCACCGTCGCCTTCGTAGTATTGACCATGGCGTACTTCGAACTTACCCCCTTCAGAGGCATCTTTTAGTTGGAAGTTCATTACACCTGCGATAGCATCAGAGCCATATTGTGCTGCTGCGCCATCGCGTAGTACTTCTACTTGCTTAAGTGCAATACTTGGGATTACTGAAATATCAGCACCTTGTGCACCATCGTTAATACCACCACCTAAAAATGCAATAACTGAAGCACGGTGACGGCGTTTACCATTTAAAAGAATTAACGTGCTATCTGAGGGCAGACCACGTAAGTTAGCTGGGCGTACTAGTGATGCTGCATCACTAATAGGGTTTTGGTGAACATTAAAAGAAGGAACAGAGCCTTTTAGTAGTTCAAGCATGTCAGTGTTACCTGACTTTTCAAGCTCTTCACCGCCAATAATATCAATAGGAACTGGTGAATCACCAATAGAGCGTGGCGCTGAGCGCGTACCTACTACGGCAATTTTTTCAACATTTTTGTTTACTTTGGTTTCACTTTCTTCTGCTGCAATAACAGACCCTGATATAAACAAACCAGCTGTGGTCGTTGTAGCTAAAGCAAATCTAATTGCTTGATTTAGCGTGTTGCTTTTAAGTTTCATTCTAATTTTCCCCAGTTAGAATATATTCTGTACGTAATGCAGTAATTAACACTACTTATTTATTATTTTGGACGTGTTCACATGGGGATAAAAAGTCAACCTACTCGACTTTTTAGAGCTAAAAGCTCACCTCATGTGAAGTCCTATGTACAGCCTATACATAAAAAACTTTGAGGGCAATTAATAATTAACGCTTTAATAACAAAAAGTTCAAATCAAAATATATTTGCAACAATGGTGCAGTATGTAACTAATTTGAACTAATAAAGTGCGGTTTTAGTGTTTTTTAGAAGATTTAATGCGTGAAGCAGGCAGGTAAATGTTATCAACTTGTTTATTCAAGTTAGTTTGAAGGTGGGTTTTGCGCTTGCCAGTCACGATACTTTTGCCTGTATTCGTCCCACACGCAAGGGCAGCAGCTGCCTCCACCGCAACATTCATCAGGCTTAGGTTTTTGGGGTTTAGGGATGGCTACTTTTGGTTTGTTTTGCATAGAAATGAGTTTATAAGCACTGATATGGTGCAAAAGCATAAAGTATAGGGCGTATTAAGTAAATTATTCTTGTGTAAAACCCTTTATGTGTGAGAATACACGCTATGCGATTATATAAAGTTATTCACCGTGCGCCTTGGCGGGTAGTTAAAATTAGTAAAAAGCGCCAACAGCTTCGCTTTCGTCGTGCCATGGTGGCGCTTAAAATTGCGCTCGAGCAAGAAAAGCAAGAAACCATAGAAATGCTCACTATTTATAAGCGTTACACGCAAGGGCAAACCAGCAAAGAAGAGTTAAAACGTGCTAACGAGCAGTTTGTTGATATTTTAAAGGGGCTTGGTCTTGGTGTATTTGCCGTACTGCCGTTTGCTCCTATTACTATTCCTTTGGTGGTTAAGCTAGGCCAGTTAGTAGGCGTTGATGTATTGCCAAGCTCGTTTAACATTAATAAACCCGTCAAAGATCTCGACGCCGAAATTATTAAAGAGGATTTAAAACAACATACTAAAGCACCTAATAAAGAATAAACTAGGTTAAATTAGCTATACCTTTTGGTCACTCTTATTGATATGCTTTGAGGTACCATTTTTTATTTTATGAGCTTTTCAATGAGTGCATTACTTCGTCATACTTCTTCTGGTATTCCTTTATCTTTTATTCTCAAAAACGAGTTCACTGACTGGCAATCTCAACAACCGACTTTTATACAAACATGGTTAACTAATAGTGGCTTTGAAAAGCAAGGTTTAGCGCTTGTGCCGGATGCGCAAACCGGTGAGTTAAGCCACGTATATTGTTTATTACAAAGCAAAGATGATTTTTGGGCCGCAGGCGAGCTTGCCAATAAATTACCGCTGGGCACGTATCAAATTCAGGGCGATGATACCTTTGTAGAACAAGTAGCACTTGGTTTTGTGTTAGGCGGCTATGAATTTAGCGAATATAAAGAAAAACCAACTGCCAAGGCTCAACTGGCCATTGCCGATGAAGCATTGTATCAACGTATCAAGCAACAAGCCGATGCTATCTATTTGGCGCGTGATTTAGTAAATACACCGGCGGTCGATATGATGCCGCAGCACTTATCGCAAGTAATGGAAGATTTAGCCAACAATTATAATGGCGAATTTACTCAGTGGATTGGCGATGAGCTACTTGAGCAAAATTACCCAACTATACACATGGTAGGGCGCGCCAGCGAAAACAAACCGCGTTTACTTGATTTAAAATGGGGCGACAAAAACGCACCGCTTATTACCTTAGTCGGTAAAGGGGTATGTTTTGACTCTGGTGGGCTTGATTTAAAACCAAGCACAGGCATGCGTAACATGAAAAAAGACATGGGCGGTGCAGCGCATGTTATTGCATTAGCTCAGTTAATTATGGCAGCTAATTTACCAATTAGATTACGCGTTTTAGTGCCTGCGGTTGAAAACGCGGTATCACGAAATGCATTTCGCCCAGGTGATGTAATTAAAACGCGTAAAGGCATTATGGTTGAAATCGACAATACCGATGCAGAAGGGCGTTTAGTATTGTGTGATGCACTTAGCGAGGCACAAAACGATAACCCTGAACTAATTATTGACTTTGCGACCTTAACAGGTGCTTGTCGTGTTGCTTTAGGGACTGAGTTACCGGGCTTTTTCTCAACAGAGCGCGATGTAGCAAATGGGATTATTGATGCAGGTATGGATGTAAACGATCCTGTATGGCAATTGCCTTTATTTGATCAGTACAAAAGCTTTTTAAAGAGCGATGTAGCCGATATGGCTAACTGTGCCAGCACACCGTTTGGTGGGGCCATCACCGCAGCGCTTTATTTAAAAGAATTTGTAGAGCCAACCACTCCATGGGTACATTTTGATGTAATGGCGTGGAATTTACGTGCATTACCTGGTCGCCCAACAGGTGGTGAAGCGTTAGGGATTCGTGCGGTATTTAATTACCTGCAAAGTCGCTTTAAATAAACCTTGTTATACGAGGGTTATACCTCGTATAACTCAAGTGGCAGGTTATCTGGATCGGCAAAAAAGGTGAATTTTTTGCCGGTTATTTCATCCACTCTTATCGCTTCCACTGTTATATTTTGTGACTCTAAATACTGTTTTGCTTGGGCAACGTTTTTAACTTTAAATGCTAGATGCCTTAAGCCCTGCGCTTCTGGGTAGCTTGGTCTTGCAGGGGCTCCATCAAACGAAAAGAGCTCTATTTGGCTGCCATCAGGCATGGCTAAATCTAACTTATACGAATTACGTGCCGCTCTAAAGTGCTCGTTAATAACGTCAAGTTTAAGTATGTTGCTATAAAAGTGTTTAGAACGAGCGTAGTCACTGCAAATAATAGCAGCATGATGAATACCTAATAGTTCCAAGTTAGTTCCTTAATTTTATTGTCCTTAAAAACAAAAACGCACCAAAAAGTGCGTTTATGCATAGCTTGTTACATGTGTTTTTAGTTTGGCTCAGCTTCCTGGCATGTTTTAACGGCTGGAGCCACAAGCTCAAGGCCTGTTAACTCACACGGTGGTAAGGTTGCATCACTTACTTTAATAGGTGTTACACGCTCGCCCCATTTTATGTAGCTTGCTGCCCACGTTAAACCAGCACCAAACGCTGCCGACATAATATTTGAGTGTGGTTTAATTAACCCTTTTTCTACGGCTTCACATAACGCAATAGCAATAGTTGCAGCCGATGTATTACCATATTCTCCAATATTTACCATTACTTTTTCATCAGCTACTTTTAAGCGATGCTGAATTGCTTGAATTATGCGTAGGTTAGCTTGGTGCGGGACAAGTACGTTTATGTCATCAAGGCTTAAATTAGCTTGCGTTAATACATCATCACACGCTTCGCTCATACCTTTAACAGCACGTTTGAAAATTTCACGGCCTTCAAATAGTAAGTCCGATGGGCCAATTGGCTCATACTTATTTAAATCACTACCAAAGTTGGTGATGTGTAAAATGTCTCTGTCTTCGCTATCGCAGCCGGTTTTAGTGCCAAGTAGGCCTGCAGGTGTTTCTGCGGCTTCTAGTACTACGGCGCCAGCGCCATCCCCAAATAATACAGCACTGTCACGGCGTGCCCAGTTTACATACCAAGTCATACGCTCAGCAGCAATAACCACGGCCTTTTTTATCATTCCCGCTTGAATTTGTGCAGTAGCTGCTTGAAGGGCATATAAAAAACCAGAACACGCAGCATTGGTATCCATCGCTGCAGCGCCGGTAGCGCCAATGTTTTTTTGTACTAAAGAGGCGGTATTGGCCACAACTGTTGAAGGGGTACACGTCGCTAAAATAACTAAATCAATATCCTTTGCATCAATACCAGCACAATCAATGGCGTGTTTAGCTGCAACGGTTGCAAGTTCTGCGGTGCTTACATGGCTAACCCTACGAGATTTAATTCCGGTACGTGTGGTGATCCACTCATCGTTGGTATCAACTATTTCGCTAATTTCATCGTTGCTAATGCTTGCTGGGGGAATGCATTTACCCCAACCTGTGATATGTGCGTAGGCCATAATGTGTTCTCTTAAATGGTGGTCTGACGTGTATTGCTAAAGGATGAGTTATATCAAAAATTGCCCTGTAAGAGAAGTTATTACCCTGTTTTGTCTTTTAAAGTTTAAATTTACTGTAATTTTAAATGCCCGTTGCTGCATTTATAAATATAACCGTTCGAATTTAAAGCAAATAAAGGTATTATTATCTTAGGTCTGTACTGATAAAAGGGAAGTGTATGGGTAATAAAATTAAAGCATCACTATTTAATCACTTAATTGAGTCTGAACGGCAATTATTAGACCCAGAAGTACGCCAATCAAGCGATGCATTAAATGCCTTGCTTGATGATGAATTTATTGAGATTTCAGCTAATGGCACCGTATTTGATAAGCAGCACGTACTGACTCGTTTACCTACTGAGGTTGTTCCACAGTTTTATAACCAGTACTTCAAGGGGCGAATGCTAAGCGAAGACATCGCGCAAATTAGTTACCAAGCAGCTTACAGGCGCTCAGCCCGAAGCGAGTTCAACTACTCCTTACGTATGTCGCTTTGGCGCAAAAGTAATGAACAATGGAAAATGGTGTTTCATCAAGGAACACCGTGCGCGCTTTTTACTATATCAATGGATGATTGACTGCTTTTATTAACGTATTAAATTTTATAGGTAAACCGTACCTTGTTTATGCAAACCGACCCGACCATTAGCCGCCTTTTAATGCTGCGAAGTGGTGCCATTGCCGTGCAGCTAATTGCTGTACTAAGCGTGTATTTCTTATTAGAGCATCAAATAGCGTTATTGCCTTTATTAGTGGTAATAGCGTTAGAGGCTATATTTCAATTAGTGAGCGTATTTGCTTATCGCAATGTAAGTCGAGCGCGCCCCGTTGGTATGTTGATGCAGCTCACTGCAGATGTTCTGTTTTTAACTATTTTGCTTTCATTAAGTGGTGGCGCAACCAATGCATTTGTATCGCTATTATTGTTACCTATTATGATTGCAGCGGTAACACTTCGTGAAAAAGGACTCGCTTATATCGCTGTGCTAGCCATTGCCGCTTATAGCTTTTTACTGATTAGGATGCCCGATCACAGTATGCATCAAATGAACATGAGCGGGCACTTTATAGGCATGTGGGTAAATTTTGTTTTAAGCGCAAGCGTAATCGCTTTGGTTATTGGTGCTATGAGTAGAGCATTAAAAGAGCGCGAACGCACAATAGCTAAAGCTCGCGAGCAACAACTGCGTAACGAGCAACTGGTGACCCTAGATGGCGCAGCGGCGCAAATTACCCATCAACTAGCCAGCCCTATTGCTAACTTACAGTTACTATTTGAAGAGCTTTTAGAAGAGGAGCCAAATAACCCTGTTGTTGTGCAAATGCAAACGCCGCTTAAGCAGTGTGCGTCGCAGTTAAACGACTTTAGAAAACTCTCTGCTCAGCTTCGTAATAAAAATACCATCGAGCACATTACAGTAAAGCAGCTGCAAACACAGATCACTGATACATTATTACTGCAATACCCAGATCAGCACATTAATTGGTTAAGTGAGCCAATTGCAGCGACCTTAAAAAGTGATGCAATGCTATTACCTGCTATTCTCAATTTGCTACAAAATGCATGCATTGCAAATCAAAAAAATAACCAAACCGAGTTAGAGCTAAGCTGGCAGCAAAATAATCAGCATAGTGAATGTGTATATTTGCTAATTCGTGATTTTGGCAGCGGTTTTAGCCAATCACAATTAGCAGAGCTTGGCGGACAACTTATGCCTAGTAGCCAAGGTATGGGGCTTGCGGTTTTGCTTTCTAATGTAACGTTTGAGCGCCTAAACGGATCGTTAACTTTGTATAATCATGCTGGTGGTGGGGCGGTTGCTAAAGTAAAATTAGCCATAGTAAATAATGAGCAGTCACATACATGAAATTACTTATAATTGAAGACGATATAAACCTAGCCAGCACACTCGCTAGGCGTTTAACAAAACAAGGCTTTAGATGTGAAGTTGCGCATAATCAAAGTGATGCATTACTTAGTGCACGTAAACACTTGCCAGATTTTATTTTGCTCGATATGAAATTAGGTGACGATAACGGCCTTGCCTTAATTAAGCCGCTACGCAGCTTATTACCACAGGCGCACATTGTATTACTAACAGGGTTTGCCAGCATAGCCACCGCAGTAGAGGCTATGCGGTTGGGCGCTGACGACTACCTTACTAAACCCGTTGATATGGCCACATTATTAAAGGCGCTAAACACCGATTTAAATATGCAAAATGTGAGCAGTATTGTAACACCAGTTATGTCGCCAGAGCGTTTAGAGTGGGAGCACATTCAGCAAGTACTACACAGTAATAACGGTAATGTGTCGGCCACTGCGAGGCAGTTAAACATGCATAGGCGCACATTACAGCGTAAGTTACAAAAAAAGCCGGTTCAGCAGTAACCGCTTAGGGGTATAAAATGAGTGATGATGCGGCTACATTAATGCGTAATCAAAAAATTATATTATTCGATGCGCAGTGTAAATTATGTAGTGCGTGGTGTAATTTTATTATTAGTAACGATGCCAATGTTATTTTTAAACTATGCAGCGTGCAATCTCCAAAAGGTGCACTGCTGTTAACTCACTTTGGTTTTTCAACCACACAATACGCCTCAATGGTTTACCTACAAAACGGCAAAGCGTACACGCAAAGTCATGCTTTTTTTGAAGTAGTAAAGCAGCTAGGTTACCCCTATAAATTAGCCACTGTATTTAGTTTTTTACCTAACACCTTTAATAATTGGCTGTACGATAAAATTGCTTTAAACCGCTATACCTTATTTGGCAAGTACAACTATTGCAGAATACCCAGCCCAGATGATGCAAAACATTATTTATAAACTAGTCGTTCACACATTGCAGTATAAGTAGATGCCAGGTTTATGTGGCTGTGCTAAAATCGCCGCGTTTTAAATTATCAGGGCTTTGAAATGGCAAGTACAGCGCACGCACTCCACATATTGGTTAAACACAAAGAAATAGCAGAAGACATTATTAAGCAATTAGGTAAAGGTGCCAAGTTTCAAACCTTAGCTAAAAATTACTCGTCGTGCCCATCGGGTAAAAAAGGTGGCGACTTAGGTGAATTTAGACGCGGGCAAATGGTTCCGCAGTTTGACAAAATAGCCTTTAATGGCGCTATTTTAGAGCCACACCTAGTTAAAACTAAATTTGGCTGGCACGTTATTAAAGTTCTTTATCGTACTTAATAAGCTTGCAGATAAATACTAAAAAGGCTGCACACTGCAGCCTTTAAGATATAACCTTACCCGATTATTAATTATCCAAATTAAACTCAATTGTCATTTCTAAGTTTTTGTCAGGTACAGCAACACCATTAACAACTTTAGGTGAGTATTGCCATTTAGATAGGGCGCGTTTGGCTTCGCTATTAAACACTTGCTCAGGTTTAGCGTTAATAACGTTAATATTATTAGGGCGCCCATAACTATCTACATCATAAGACATGGTAACAAAACCTTCTGTTTTATTACGTACCTCTGCAATAGGGTATTTAGGTGGAACTGTTGATTTTACCGTTGCTGCAGGCCTGTCTTGAAGTGGAGTTGAAGTACAGCCAGTAATGATTAGAGCGGCAATGATAGACAGTAAGTATTTCATTTTAATTCCTTTTATTATTTAGTCCCCTTTTTTACACTAAAAGACCAGTCATGTAAAATAATCCGCTTAGTTATCAAGCTCATGATTTAACCTTAATTAAGATTACTTAATAAACATCCAGACACCTGCGGCAATCATAAACAGGTTTTCAGTCAGAGAGATAAACCCCAGCGGTACATTACTATCTCCGCCAACGCAGGCACACTTAAGCTCTCGCTTGTCTATGTAAACAGCCTTAATCACCGACACGGCGCCAATACCCCCAATAAATAAAGAAATGGGTGCAACAATATAAGCAGAGAGACCCGCAATCATGCCAATACTTACAAATGCTTCTAAAAATGGGTACACATAAGCATATCTCACGACTTTCATTGCAAATAAATCATAGGTTATAAAAGAATTACTAAAGCTGTATAAGTCACGTAATTTTTGTATAGCCAGTACGCCCATTGTTAACGCGACAAACAGCATAATTGTATGCATAGAAAAAAGTGCAAAGCCAGTGGAGTAGCTAAATGCAAAGGCAAGTAATAAGGTAACAGCAAAAATGGTCGTTACGGGAGTGTAAGTAGTACCTTGTTGACCAGGCTCCGATTTATTAAAGTAAGCGCGCAGGTCGTCATACCCGCCAATGCGTTTGTTATCGATAAATGTTTGTGGTGTGGTATCAACATTGTGCTTTTGTTGAAATGCATCGGTTTCTTCGCGCGAAGTCAGCGGCTTATCATCTACCTTATAGCCTTTTCGCTTCAGTAAATCTTTTGATTTAAGACCAAATGGGCAAATGTGCTCATTGGTTACCATTCTGTATAATGTTGCTGACTTAGCCATGCTTGCTCCTTATGCGTATTTAATCGCTCGTTAGTCCTCAATAAATAGAGAGTGGATGGCGGTATGAAAGAAGTTAATGGCACATTGTAATATTTACGTGCCATTTGAAATAAAATAGCGCGCAGCACACTCATTAAAGACACGTAATAAACATTGCATGTATAGTGCCAGTACTTTTATAACAGCGTAGCGAGTAAGTTTTTTGTGCTTACAAATCTTGGAAGCAAAAGGCGGCAACAGCCAATTAGGTTCTCGGATGCACAAAGGGCAGCGCGTTCAACAAGGCAGCACCTCTTATGTACAGTCAGTGTTTGACAACATGAAGCGAGAGTATCAAAAGGCGGTTGCTTCGGGCAACAATAGCGCAGAAATACAAGCCTTGGGTAATACTCTGGAAGTATTTAAGAATTATTCTGGTAATATTGAATTTCGTAAAGTGCAGCAGAAGTTTCAAACCGGTAGCAGCTTAAAGCCAACGTTTGATGTGACAAATTACACCATTGGAAAGATCACGTTATGAGCCAATTGAAGTACCACAATGACCATTATCAATTAGTGAATTTGCAAAATGCCTTTCAAATTCACTTAGACACTTATAATCATAGATGGCAACGTTACCTTGAGCTAGAGCCTAAGATATATGAAAAGCCACAAGCACGGTTAGGCTTGGACGCAATGGATTGTATAAACCTAAGCTTTCAAGCACAGCTAGCTCAAAAAGGGCTTGAAGGCGTACCGATTATGCGCTTCGGTTTAGATTTATTACACGCCCATTATAATCTAGTGTCAAACCCTGGGCAGCGCCATATTTTTACTTTAAAAGATCACGTGTTTCGTTTAGAGGGGTGCGCTGAGCACCGTGAAATTATGGTTGATAATTGGTTACTACAATTAAGTTTAGCCCTGTGCCTAAGAGATGCTGATGCGACAGAGCTAATCTGTCGATGCGAAGCTGATTGGTTGGAATTTAAAGAACCGTTTAATGTGGCGATGTTTAACTTTGTGCGAAATATATTTGTACAAGAAACTGATCAAACAAAGTTACTACGTGAGGTCATGGAAAAATCAGGCCCTGAGCATGTGGATGAATTTAGAGCGCCTTATGTGAACAAGCTTTTTTTGCCTTACTTGGATGTGTGGGTGGCGCTTTTATCAAACGATGAAGCCCATTATAAACGGGCAATCCACACAGCCATTGAGTTGCATTATAAGTTTTACATTGACCCACCAGAGGGCGCAGTGACCTGGGAAGGCGATGTAGCTCTGCTGATAAGCGCAGTGGCTAGCCTTGCCTATGATAAGCATGGCTGGCAGGTGCCCGACACCCCTTACCTGCCAAAGTGGTTAATTTATAAAGAGTTTGAAAATGCTTAAATTAGCCTTGTTTGGCTACGAGTTAATTATAAAAGGTGGGTTGGGTGTATAATCATTTATTTAAACTAGGCTAAAAGGCTGCACATTGCAGCCTTTAATTTTGCTAGCTAACTAAACTTCTTGCTTAGCCTCTTCTTCACTAATTTGTTTTAGTGCTTGAATAAACGAGTCGCTTGGTTGTCCGCCACTGATTGCATATTTATCGTTGATGATAAACGTTGGCACAGAGCTAATACCTAGTTGCTTAAAGCGGTCTTGCTCTTGGCGCACTGTTTGTACGTACTTATCTGAGTATAAAATACTGCGGGCCTGTTCTTTATCAAGGCCAACACTTGCCACTACATCAAGCAAAGTGTCTTCTTGATTTAAGTATTTTAAATCGGTGAAGTGCGCTTCAAAAAAGGCGAGTTTTAACTGCGTTTGTTTGCCTTCTTCACGTGCCCATGTAAGTAGGCGGTGTAAATCAAAGCTGTTGATCATGATGCGTTTGCCATCAAAATTAAACGTAAAGCCAGCACGCTTTCCTGCTTCGAACATGTTTTTACGATTTTCATCGCCTTGTTCCTCAGTTAGGTTGTACTTTTGCATTAAGTGTTCGTTTAAATCTTGACCTTCCAGTGGCATATCAGGGTTTAGCTCAAAAGGATGCCACGTAATATCTGCACTCATTTCGTCTTTAAGTTGGCCAAGCGCTGTCTCTAGGTTTTTATAACCTACCACGCACCATGGGCACATTACGTCTGACACGATATCAATTTTAAAGTTTTTCATATTCATCCTTTTGCGGATTGCTTTGGTATAAAAGGGATATTGGGATGAAGTATGTATTATCAATCCTTAAACTAAAAAGAGCAGCTAATGGCTGCTCTTTATTAAAGGGTTTAAGCGTATAGCCCAAACGGATCGTCAATACTATAACTTGGCTGTGTAAACCAATGCGGTCCGTTGTCGGTCATATAAAAGTGATCCTCTAAACGCACGCCAAACTCATCGGGTATAACTAACATTGGCTCGTTACTAAAGCACATGCCTGGGGCAAGTGGGGTTTTATCACCACCAACTAAGTATGGCCATTCATGAATGTCTAAGCCAATACCGTGCCCCGTTCGATGCGGGCAACCGGGTGTTTGATACTGAGGCCCCAATCCTTGAGCCGCTAAATAGTTACGAGCCCCTGCATCAACCTCTTCACACGTTGCACCAATCTTAGCTGCATTAAACGCGGCGAGTTGCGCTGCTTTTTCGTGATCCCAAAACATGCGTTGGCGCATTGTTGGTTCGCCAAATACATAAGTACGGGTAATATCCGATAGGTAATCGTGTACTTTACAGCCGGTATCAATTAGTACCATATCGCCTTTTTTAAGGACTTGCGCGTCTTTAACACCGTGCGGAAAAGACGTTGCAACTCCAAATAAAACAATACAAAAATAGTTACCTGGTGCGCCTACCTTTTGATGCGCTTTTTTTATAAAAGCCTCTACTTCTGTGGTGGTAATACCTTCGTAAAGCATACTTGCGGTTGCTTGATGTACAGCTAAAGTCATGTCCATTGCACATTGCATAAGCGCTAATTCGTTTACCGACTTATGCATTCTACAGTGTGCAGTAACGCTTTGTGCATTGATTAGATTAAAGCCTTTTTGCGCTTTGTTAATACCGTCAAATATAAAAAACTGCGCGCTTTCATCAATGCCTATAGTGGCGGTGTCGCTTACGTTAAGCTGCTTTAATACATTTACAAAAAGCGAGTAGGGGCTCTCGTGCTCTTGCCAACCATGAATAGGCCCCTCAACCACTTTAAACCCATTTAGGGTGCCAATTTCAAAATACGGGGCAATGTATTGTACTTCACCAATAGCAGGTAAAATTGCACCAACCATGCGCTCACTTGCGTACCATTTCATACCTGTAAAATAGGTGAGGTTTGTACCTGCGTTTAAATAAATAGCATCAATATTATTTGCTTGCATATAAGCTTGAGCTTTAGCAATACGCTGCAAATATTCATCTACTTGTATGGGGGTCACTTTGCATGTCATGTTACTTAAACTTGCCAGTGCTTGTTCACTTGTTTGCGTACCAACGCCAACTGTGGCCATAAATGTCTCCTTGGTTTTTAGGCATTGTGTTTAATCTAATACAGTAATTCAACATTATGCGACAACATACATATTAAGGCTTTTTAGCATAAGGTAAACGAGATAGTTTGTTGCCCGTATGGTAGCTATCAAGCCCCGTCACAGCAACTGTTTCAATAGCCTGTAAATCTAAAAAGCC
Organism: Pseudoalteromonas sp. S3785; assembly: GCF_005887365.1. Lineage (NCBI taxonomy): Bacteria > Pseudomonadati > Pseudomonadota > Gammaproteobacteria > Alteromonadales > Pseudoalteromonadaceae > Pseudoalteromonas > Pseudoalteromonas sp. S3785. The sequence continues at coordinate 62,025 of NZ_PNCT01000056.1, forward strand.
ATCGCTTTGCAAGGCAACTTCATCTAAGTAAACATCGGTAATTTCACCTATAACCAGCTCAGTGCCATTTACGGCTAAGTGTTGGTGCTCAACATAATTTACCGCATATTTTAATCGTGACTCTTGCACAAATGGCGCTGTAAAGTCATTTAGGTATTCTGGCGTTAAACCGGTCGCATTGAACTCTGATTCGCCTTTAGGGTAACGGGCCGATGTTTGATGCGCTTGTTTATAAATAGCTTGGTTAACTTGGTTAATGGTGTAGCTACCCGTTTCGATTATGTTTTCGAATGTATGGCGTGGCACACTGTTGGGGCGCATTATCATGCCAACCAGCGGCGGGTGTGCGCCAAGGTGAATGACAGAGCTAACAATGGCGAGATTGGTATTGCCTTGCTTATCTTGGGTGCCAATTAAATTGGCGCTTTTATAACCCGAAAGCGAGTTAATTAAATGAGTACGGGTGTGTTTTTCAAGTGCGTTTATCCGCTCTTTAGTAAAATGCATTAAAGTTCCTTACCACGGTATGGTTTCACCTTGCCAGTCTAAATAGGCAGGCGCACCATTGAGTTCTAAATGAGGGTTATTAAATGTAAGTGTAAAAAGCTGTTTTGCCACAAATTCGGTACTAAAAAGCTTACCCGCAGGTACATTTTTTTGAAATGGCTTTGAAAGGGCTGTATCGGTAGTCCCTGGGTGAAATAAAACGAGCTTAGTATTTTTAGCGCGCCGTGCAAGCTCAATCGCAGCGGTTTTGAAAAGCATATTTAAAGCAGCTTTGGAGGCGCGATATGTGTACCAACCGCCTAATTTATTATCGTTAATACTGCCTACACGCGCACTAAGTGCGGTAATGGTACACTGGGTTTTATGTGTTAAGAGTGGCGTTATACACTGCAAACATAGCACAGGAGTGAGTGTGTTTGCGTTTAAAACGTGGCTGAAATACTCAGCGTTTAAATCTTCAAGTTTTTTTTCGGGCATATGAGATGTGCTATGCAGCATACCGTTAAATATAACAACCTGTTCAATTTCAGCGCTTTGCTCTTTTAAGTAAGCACTAACGCGCGCTAGGCAAGGTGTTGTGTAATCAGTTTTAAAATGTACAACACTTCCCTCAAAATCAATACTCTTTGAGCTAACACAAACAATTTGATGAGTGGGTGTATTTATTTGTAGCTGCTCTATATAAGCTTTTGCAATGGCACTACTTGCGCCAAATAATACAATTGTTTTCATTTAACACCTTTTGATTTAACACGGCATTGTCCGTTGGTGCACTGTGTATTTGGCATTAATAATCGGCTTAGCGTTTGTCTGTGTTTGGCAAAAAGTAAATAACCACAGTCAGCGAAAAAACTAATTATAGGCAAGCGAAAAATTTTCAACCACGTGTGTTTTCCAACGGTTTTCCATGCGTGATAAGTCACATCTAACCCGTAAATCATTTCACCGGAAAATGTTTGTGCTTGTAAATGATTTATTGCTTTATTTTTATCAATATATGAATAGCGGTCACTAAAATCGGGCGCATTTAAATCTTCAAGCTGAATTTTATTAGCGGTGTCAGCCTGTTTTAATTTTGCCATCTCAGTGCTACATAATGGACAATTGCCGTCATAAAAAATGATCATAAAATAACTTAACGTTTATTTTTCATATACTTTTTTACGACATACCATTGCAAATGGATCTATTAAATATGCGCTCATAATGATATTAATAGCATTCCATGAAACAAAGGAGACTGAGAAATGAGTGAACAATATGCCGCCTTGCGAGGAAATGTTAATTTACTAGGGCAGTTATTAGGACAAACTATTAAGGACGCCCAAGGACAAGCGATTTTAGATAAGGTAGAAGAAATTCGTGCTTTATCAAAGTCATCTCGCAGTGGTAACGAAGACGACAGACAAGCGCTAATTGAGGTACTACATGCGCTTAGTGATGAAGAGCTTTTACCGGTTGCCCGTTCATTTAATCATTTTTTAAATTTAGCTAATGTAGCAGAGCAGTTCCACACTGTTTCGCGTTTTAATGATGTTGGCTTTTGCCAACTAAACCCTCTCACTCAAACATTAAAAACGTTAACTGCAAAAGCAAAAGAAGGCCAATTAGACAGTAATCATCTGGCCGAAACACTCTCAAAACTCCACATAAACTTAGTATTAACGGCTCACCCAACCGAGGTGACACGCCGAACAATGATCAACAAACAGGTTGAACTCAGTGAATGTTTAGCATCACTTGAACGCAAAGATAATTTAGAGCAAGAACGCACTGCTATTTTAAACCGTATTGCACAGCTTATTAGCCAAGCGTGGCACACGGACGACATTCGTCGTTCGCGCCCGACGCCAATTGATGAGGCTAAATGGGGTTATGCAGTTATTGAAAATAGCTTGTGGCATGCTGTACCGCGTTTTTTACGTGAGTTTTCAGATCAAGTAAAAGAGCATTTAAGTTTAGAATTACCCATCGATTACAGCCCTATTGAGTTTACCTCTTGGATGGGGGGAGACCGCGATGGTAACCCGTTTGTGACTGCGCAAGTGACTTCTGAAGTACTTGATCACGGTCGTTGGATGGCGCTTAATTTATATATTCAAGACTTAAAAACATTGTGCGCTGAGCTTTCTATGTCTGATGCAAGCGATGAGCTTATTGAACTTGCGGGGCAAGAGTTTGAACCATACCGTGCAGTAATTAAAAAACTTAAAACGCAAGTTGCTGAAACAGTGGCTCATCTAGGCGCTAAAATTAAAAACAAGCGCAGTGATTCACAAGATTTAATTACTGATATTAATCAAATTAAACACCCGATAGAAGTGTGTTACCGCTCATTATTAAAGTGCAACATGAAAGTAGTAGCCGATGGCTTATTACTTGATTTATTGCACCGTATTAATAGCTTTGGACTGCGTTTGGCAAAACTTGATGTACGCCAAGATTCAGACCGTCACAGCGACGTATTTTCAGAGCTAACACGCCACTTAGGCTTAGGTGATTACAACCAATGGCAAGAGCAAGACAAGCAAGCATTTTTGCTTACCGAGCTTAATTCTCGTCGCCCGCTAATCCCTAAAAATTGGCAACCTAGCCCAGAGGTGCAAGAGGTACTCGATACCTTTGATGTTATTGCACAGCAAGATGAAAATACATTTGGCTTATACATTATTTCAATGGCGCGTACTGCCTCTGATATTTTAGCGGTACAACTACTGTTAAAAGAAAGTGGCTGTCAGTTTGATTTACCTGTTGCGCCATTGTTTGAAACACTTGACGATTTAAATGCAGGTAGCGATGTAATTACTACACTGCTTGATAACGTGTGGTACCGCGGGCATATTAAAAATACCCAAAATGTGATGATTGGTTATTCAGATTCTGCCAAAGATGCCGGCATGATGGCTGCAGGTTGGGCGCAGTACGAGGCAATGGATAAATTAGTACAGCTTGCCGATGAGCGTGGCATAGAGCTTGTTTTATTCCATGGTCGTGGTGGTACAGTAGGGCGCGGTGGCGCACCTGCCGCACAGGCATTGCATTCACAACCACCAGGTTCGTTAAAAGGCGGCTTGCGTGTAACTGAGCAGGGCGAGATGATCCGCTTTAAGTTTGGTTTACCCGATGTTGCACTGCAAAGCTTAAATATTTACGCAGGTGCAGTACTGCAAAGTAACTTATTACCACCGCCAGAGCCAAAACCGCAGTGGCGTGAAGTAATGAAGTTAATAAGTGAGCAATCGTGTGAGCACTACCGTAATGTGGTTCGTCACGATGAAAACTTTGTACCTTACTTTAGAATGGCAACGCCTGAGCTTGAGCTGTCTAAATTACCATTAGGCTCACGTCCTGCTAAGCGTAATCCAAATGGCGGCGTAGAAAGTTTACGTGCGATTCCGTGGATTTTTGCATGGAGTCAAAACCGTTTAATGTTACCTGCATGGCTAGGTGCATTAACAGGCTTAAAAGCAGCGCTTGATAAGTATGGCCTAGAAACACTTCATGAAATGAGCTTGCAATGGCCGTTTTTCAGAGCGCGCCTTGAAATGCTAGAAATGGTATTTAGTAAAGCCGACAGCTGGTTAAGTGAGCATTACGATAACGCGCTGGTGGAGGATATGTATAAACCGCTGGGAGTATCACTGCGTAAAGAGCTTGAAGAGGCAATTAGCCTTGTACAGTCTCTTAGTCCTCAAAATAGCTTACTAGCGGACCAACCCTGGATAAAAGAATCGATTGCGCTTCGTAATCCGTACACGGATCCGCTTAATGTACTGCAAGTTGAGTTACTACGACGTGCGCGTTCAAGTGAAAAAGGCAGCGAAGGTGACATTGATAATGCCTTAATGATCACTATGACAGGTATTGCTGCAGGTATGCGTAATACAGGTTAAACGTTAGCTTGTTAATTTTGTAAGGGAACACGGTGTGTTCCCTTTTTTTGCGTTTAATGACCTAGCAATTTGGGCTTTAACCTTTTAAACTACTTGGCCATTAAATAATTATAATATGTTATGGCTTCAGCAACTTTTACTGTGCAACAAGACACAGCCCTTACAAATTCACATATCTCTTTAAGCGTAGCGCAAACTCACGCTTTACGTGGTCAGCTAAAAACCCAACGCGGCATATTAAATTCTAATAATATAAAACAGCTATGTACGCAATTTAATGTATCCGATGATGCGTTATTACAAGGTTTGGTACCGCTTGCCTCAGAATTTTCAGTGGCTCCCGTTTCACACTTTCATGTGGGTGCAATTGTTAAAGCGCTTGATGAGCAAGGCGATGTAAATTTTTATTTTGGTGCTAATGTAGAGTTTGATCACCAAGCGCTTAGTTTAGTCGTGCATGCAGAGCAGTCGGCGATTAACAATGCGTGGTTAAATGGCGCAAAAAAAATACTAAAAATAGCAATTAGCGATGCCCCATGTGGTTATTGCAGGCAGTTTATGAACGAACTGGCTGATGCAAAAGAGTTTGATATTTTACTGCCAGAGCAACATTTTAAATTAGCTGATTTATTACCGCATTCATTTGGCCCCACTGATTTAGGCAACGACTTTAGCCTGTTTAACCCAAAACAGCAGCAACACACATTTGCAGATACAGCTCTTGATGAAAAACTAGCAGCCATGGCGCTAATGGCCTACGTACCTTACAGTAACAACTTTAGCGCAGTTAAAATAAGTACCTTTGATAATGGTGACTTTTATGGCAGTTACGCAGAAAATGCAGCATACAGCCCAAGCCTTTCGCCACTACAAAGTGCGCTTAGCCAGCTGTTTTTGGCGGGACTTAGTTTTAATGGTAATACGGTTAAATCAATCACCCTGTTAGAAACACAAGGCCGTGAAAACCAAGGGGGAGTAGCGCGTGCAGTACTTGCAAGCTTTGACAACCTACCTGAAATAAAATTGATTAGCGCACCGCTGGGTAACCAGAGTTTAGGTTAAGCTAAAAACAATAAAGCACAGCCATTGCTGTGCTTTATACGTTTAATTAAAGTGCTAAAAAGGATTAGCCTAATAGTACTTTTGCAGCTTCTAATACCACTGCTACAGATTTTTTCTCAATTTCACCGTGGTCAACATTTGGAATTTCTTGACGAGTACGGTTTACCAACACACCGGCAACACACGCAGCTTTAAGGCCAAGGGCTGCACACATGGTAAATAATGTAGCCGACTCCATTTCGTAGTTCATTACGCCTAGGTTTTGCCATTCTTCACAGCTACCTTGTAATGACTTTGGTACATAGCCAGAGTGCGTATCGTAACGCTCTTGACCTGGGTAGAACGTATCGCTTGATGCTGTAATACCAATATGAAAATCAATATTTAGGTTTTTACATGCTTGCACCATAGCTTGCGTAGCAAAAAAGTCTGATACCGCAGGGTAGCTAAGCGGCGCAAAGTGCTGGCTTGCACCATCTAAACGCACTGATGCTTGGCTTACTAAAATATCACCTTCGTTAATATGTGGCTGAATCGCACCTGTAGTACCAATACGTAAAAAAGTACGTACACCAAGTTGCGCTAGTTCTTCTACTGCAATAGATGTAGACGGGCCGCCAATACCGGTTGAACAAACCACTACAGAGTGACCATTCAACTGACCTAAATAAACATGAAACTCACGTGTTTGAGCAAGGCAGGTTGGGTTGTCTAGGAATTGAGAAATGCGTGCAGCACGATCTGGGTCACCAGGAACAATAGCAAGCTGCGCCCCTTTTAAATCGTCAATACATAATCCTAAGTGAAATACCTTTTCCATAACTAAGCCTTTTTATAAAAATTTGTTGTCAATCTAGCATCATTGCGGCAAATGTAAACTATGTACAGGACGTATGTCCGATGTTGAAAAATACACGTATATGCTGGCTTTATTCATCCACATTGAATATTAAATCATAGGCTTAAAGGGTGTTAAAACAAGAGGAGTTGACTTGTTAATTTAGAGCCTATATGTATTGTTTATGGTGATAATTTCAATTTATCAGTATGTGGTTTAAAACGTTTTTAATTGTTTTATAACAAGTGGTTATGCCTTAATTTTGGCTTTATTTAAACATCGATTTTTTAAGTGTGTATTAATTGCTAGTTCAATAAGTGAGCGCGTAGGGTGTTTTAGGTAATTAAGCCGATAATTTTAATATTTGCATAACTAATCAAAACCGCATGAATAAAAACACAAGTATAGGATTTATTATGAGCACACAATTTGACGCGTTTAAACGCAAAGTAGAGCACTGTTTATGTGCCCCAGGCGACGGTGTATTTACCGTGAATACCGCCAAAGAGCGTAAAGCGGCATTACGTAATAAATTATATGGGCAAAGCGAGAATGTTGATGTTTTGTGGCGAAACTCTTTAACACAGCTACCTGAGTCTCCTCATAAAGCGGTTATGTTAGGTATTAGCTCAGATTGTGGCGGTGGCATTCTACGTGGAGCAAACTGGGGGCCATTATTTTTGCGCTCTGCGCTGATAGATCAACAACCGCAGTGTCACTCATTCGATTTAGGCGATGTGAGGGTAATTCCTCACTTATTGCACGATAAATACTTAAACGATGCAACCATTTCTAATTGTCAAAAAGCCCTTTACGGTGATGAAAATGATGACTATTACGTAAGCCCGCTTTCAATTACTGAAGACGTGTGCGATAGCTTTTATGCAACGTTTAAAGACAAGGGTATTTTTGGCATTGGTGGCGATCATTCAATTAGCTACCCACTCACTAAAGCGTACTTAAAAGCAAAGCGTGAGCAAGGTAAGCGTACTGCTATAATTCATTTTGACGCACATACTGACTTATTAGTAGAGCGCTTAGGCATTGATTTATGCTTTGGCTCGTGGTGTACACATATATTAGAGTTTTTACCAGCGCCCCATCACCTGATCCAGTTTGGTATTCGTTCAAGCGGTAAACCTAAGTCGCATTGGGAAAGCACTTTTGGTGTAAAACAACATTGGGCGTCAGAGATTGTAGAGCGTGGCGCAAAAGCGGTTGCGGCTGAAACCATTGCACAGCTCAAAGCCGATAACGTAGATGAAGTGTATGTAAGCTTTGACATAGATGCACTTGATGCGGAGTTTGCCTCAGCAACGGGCACGCCAGAAGATAACGGTTTAACCCCACAGCACGCACTTGATATTTTATCGGCTATTGCTGATGAGTTTCCTATTACCGGCGCTGATATGATGGAAATAGCCCCGTTTACCGACAGCTCGTTGGTAGGGCAAGCAAGCTCGGAAACTACATTACGTGAAGGCGCAAAAATCTCAGCGTTTTTGATCGGCGCAATGAATAAATAGTTATAAAAAATCTAGTCCTATCAGCGTATAGGGCTAGATTAAAAACTAGCGGTTCAGCTACTCTCAGCTATAATTTGTTAATATCTGTTTAGTTTTGAGGCGAAGCTGAATGAAGTTGTATGTACTTTTGTTGTGCTTTGTATGCATAAGGCTCAATGCAGCTGAAATTACAATAGTGACCGAGGTATTCCCCGATTTTCAGTATATTGATGAGAACAATCGGCTAGCAGGGCGTTCTGTAGACAAAGTAAGAAACGCACTTGCCAACACAGATATAAAATACACTATGCTAGCGCAAAGTTGGGCTGTGTCTTATAACGCAGTTTTAAGAGACACAAATACCTGTATATTTTCTATTGTAAGGCTGCCTAAACGAGAAGATAAATTTAGCTGGGTGGCTGAACTTGAAAGTTTTGACTCTGCTATTTATGCGCTCAAATCGCGCAATATTCGCTTAAAAACGCTTAACGATGCTAAACAATATAAAACAGCGGTGCTTAGGGACAATTTTAGCCACCATTATTTGTTAGAGCGTGGCTTCAGTGAGTCTAAAAACTTACTTATAATTGATAGCTTTGACAAAATAGATAAATTAATAAGCACACGGCAAGATATTCTCGACTTTGTTATTTTAAGTAAAAAACAATTTAACTACCGAGCACAATTTGAGCCAAAGCTAAAGTTATTAGAACCTATATTAACGCTCAATACACAAAATTCCCCTTTGTATTTTGCCTGTAATAAAAACATGCCACAAAGACTACAAGATAGACTCTCCCTCGCTTTTGATGAAGCTAAATATAAAAATAAGTGATTTCTAATCAATGGCTTACTGGTTTTTGTTGTAAAGTCGCAAATATAAATTGCCGCGTTCAAAAAAGCGTCTATAATCAGCTGCTTTTTATTGAAAAAAGCGCTAACTTTTGGAGCGTTAAATGGGTGATTTGATCGGGATTAGCTTATTGATCTTGATGAGTGCGTTATTTGCTATGTCGGAAATCGCCATTGCAGCGTCGCGTAAAATTAAGCTACGTGTGATGGCCGATGAAGGCAGTGATAACGCGCGTGCAGTATTAAAGTTGCAAGAAAATTCAGGGGCGTTTTTTGCAATGATTCAAATTTCCCTAAACGCCATTGCTATTTTAGGTGGGATTGTTGGTGAGCAAGCTTTATCGCCCTATGTAAAAAATGTATTGATGCTTTTTTATCAAGGCGCTCACCTTGATAAAATCAGTTTTATATTTTCGTTTTTTACTATTACTTCTTTGTTTATCTTATTTGCTGATTTAATGCCGAAGCGCTTAGCTATGATCATGCCCGAAGCAGTTGCAGTGCGTGTGGTAATCATTATGCGTTGGGTTACGTTTGCACTTACACCATTAGTTATGTTTTTTAATGGTTTAACTAATTGTGTGCTGCGCCTATTTAAAGTACCTGCAGAGCGAGAAGATAGTGTGACTACAGAAGACATTGTGGCGATGATGGAGGCAGGTGCAGAATACGGTAGCTTACAACAGCAAGAGTACGAGCTAATCGGCAATGTGTTTGAACTAGAGGCGCGCTTTTTATCGAGTGTGATGACTCCGCGAGACCAAATAGTGTATTTTGATTTAGATGAAAGCAGCCACGATATAGCCACTAAAATTATTGAAAGCCCCCACAATCATTTTTTAGTGGTATCAGGGAATTTAGATAAATTACGCGGCTCTGTTGAGTCAAAAGATATATTACGCCAAGTGCTTAAGGGTGAGCTTGCAACCATTAAACAAGAGCTAGTAGAGACTGATATTTTTTACCTGCCCGAAACTTTGAGCCTATCTGAGGCGTTAAATGCATTCAAAAGTGCCGTTAAACCGTTTGCGGTAGTGGTAAATGAGTATGCGTTATTGGTTGGCATTGTGACTGTAAAAGATTTAATGAAAGGTTTTATGGGCGATTTAATTACCCACCAAGGCGATGAACTTATTGTAAAGCGTGATGATTGCTCATGGTTGGTAGATGGCTTAACCCCCATTACTGATTTAGCAAAAGTATTAGATATTGAAGAGTTTCCTGAGCAAATGCATTATGAAACGGTGGCCGGATTTTTAATATACACAATGAAGCGTATTCCTAAACGGGCTGAACATGTAAGCTTTAACGGGTTTAAGTTTGAAGTAGTTGATGTTGAGGGGATTAGAGTAGAGCAATTACTGGTGTCCCAAATTAAGAACTAGACCTAAATTTACGTTTAAAGCCAAGCTTAGCTTGGCTTTTTGTTGCGCGTAGGTAATTAGCGAATCGCTTTTAAGTTTATTTTTCATACTGTTTTATTTAATTTTCATCTAATTAACACCAACTACCATCTATGGCGTAGTTTAATTATGCAACTGTAAGTTAGTGTAAATTTGAAGCTGTTTTAATTTATTATCCTTTAGATTTACTTTAGAATGATCGTTCACTCTAGACATAAATAGATTAAAAGGTATTTATCATGCAGCGTTCTCGCACCGCTTTATTTGTATTAACAGCTCTTATTGGGTCTGTTGCTTTAACAGGTTGCGATCAAGCAGCTGAGTCGCAACAAGCTTCAGCGCCACAAGCAGTACCTGTTGGTGTTATTACTTTAAAAAGCCAAGCGCTTACACTAAAAAAGGAACTTCCTGGTCGCGTTAGTGCTTTTCAAATTGCACAGATTCGCCCGCAAGTAAGCGGCATTGTGCAGTCTCGGTTATTTAAAGAGGGGGCTCAAGTAGAAAAAGGTCAAGCGCTATACCAAATTGACCCCGCGACCTTTGAAGCAGATCTTGCAGCAAGCGAGGCGGCTGTAGCCCGCGCTGAGGCAAGTATTGCGAGCACTAAATCAAAAGCGTCACGTTATAGCGAGCTTTTAAAAATTAAAGCCGTAAGTCAACAAGACTATGACGAGGCCGATGCCGCGCAAAAACAAGCAAAAGCCGAACTATTAACAGCAAAGGCCCAGCTTAAGTCTGCACAAATTAATCTCGATTACAGCCACGTATCTTCACCAATCAGCGGCCAAATTAGTAAGTCGAGTGTTACCGTTGGTGCACTTGTAAGTGCAAACCAATCGACAGCACTTGCAACAGTGACTCAGCTTGACCCTATTTATGTCGATTTAACGCAATCAAGTAACGAGCTAACTCAACTCAAAAAAGCCATAGCATCAGGTACTTTAAGTGTTGATTCACAATCACAAACTGATGTTGAGCTGCAAATGGAAGATGGTTCAGCTTACCCGCTCAAAGGCACATTACAGTTCTCAGAAGTGACTGTAGACCCAAGCACGGGATCAGTTACTTTACGGGCTAAATTCCCAAACCCTGACAAATTATTGTTACCTGGCATGTACGTGCGTGCCTCAGTGGTTGAAGGCGTTAAACAAAATGCTATTTTAGTGCCGCAACGTGGAGTTAGCCGTAATACAAAAGGCGAGCCAACAGCTATGGTGGTAAGCAAAGAAAACACCGTTGAAAGCCGTGTGTTAAAAGTAGATAGAACGATTGGCTCTAACTGGTTAGTAACCGACGGCTTAGCTGATGGCGATAAAGTAATTGTTGAAGGCTTACAAAAAATTCGCCCAGGTGCACCAGTTAGCCCTTCAGAAGTTTCACCGTCTGCAACAGCCGACAAAGCGTAATAACGGAGAGTTTTAATGTCACGATTTTTTATCGACAGACCCATCTTTGCGTGGGTACTTGCCATCGTGGTTATGCTTGCAGGTGTGTTGGCTATTCAAAGCTTACCCATAGCACAATACCCGTCAATTGCACCGCCAGCAATTAGCATTACCGCTACTTACCCTGGGGCATCAGCTCGTACTTTAGAAGATACGGTTACTCAGGTTATAGAGCAAAAAATGAAAGGACTTGATGGCTTGTTGTATATGTCATCTACGTCTGAGTCGAGCGGTTCAGCTACGCTTACGCTTTCATTTAGCGCCGACACAGACCCAGACATTGCCCAAGTGCAAGTGCAAAACAAGTTAGCCACAGCGACCCCTTTACTCCCTGAAGAAGTACAAAGACAGGGTGTATCGGTGGCTAAGTCTGCACGTAACTTTTTAATGGTTTTAGGTTTTGTATCAAAAGACGGCAGTATGACCAATATCGACATTGGTGATTATGTCTCATCGAATGTCCAAGATATTGTCTCGCGTGTTGAAGGGGTAGGTGAAGTTCAGTTATTTGGCTCTCAATATGCTATGCGTATTTGGTTAGATCCAGCTAAGCTGCAAAATTATAAATTAACACCTGCAGATATTAGCACCTCAATTAGTGCCCAAAATGCGCAAGTATCTGCTGGTCAATTAGGCGGCATGCCAGCGGTTGAAGGCCAGCAGCTCAATGCAACGGTGACAGCGCAAAGCCGTTTGCAAACCGCAGCAGAGTTTGAACAAATTATAGTAAAAGCAAACGCTGATGGCTCGTTTGTACGCCTTGAAGATGTAGCGCGTGTAGAGCTCGGCGGCGAGAGCTACCGTGTTGTAGCACGTTACGATGGAAAACCTGCATCGGGCTTAGGTATTAAGCTTGCCAGTGGTGCAAATGCCCTTGATACAGCCGAAGGTGTAAAAGCTGCAATTGCAGAGCTTAAGGCGTTTTTCCCTGAAGGATTAGACGTTGTTGTACCATACGACACTACACCGTTTGTATCGCTATCGATTGAAAAAGTGGTTCATACGTTAATAGAAGCAGTGGTACTGGTTTTTGTGGTTATGTATCTGTTTTTACAAAACTTCCGCGCTACGCTTATTCCAACGATTGCTGTGCCAGTGGTGTTGCTAGGTACTTTTGGTATTTTGTACACGTTTGGTTATTCAATAAATACATTAACCATGTTTGCTATGGTACTTGCCATAGGCCTACTGGTAGATGATGCCATTGTTGTAGTAGAAAACGTTGAACGTGTAATGAGCGAAGAAAAGCTTTCTGCGCTTGAGGCAACACGTAAATCGATGGATGAAATTAAAGGCGCGCTTGTAGGTATTGCCATGGTGCTGTCGGCGGTATTTATTCCGATGGCGTTTTTTAGTGGCTCAACCGGTGTTATTTATCGTCAGTTTTCTATTACGCTGGTATCAGCAATGGGGCTATCGGTATTGGTGGCGCTTATTTTAACACCAGCATTGTGTGCAACGCTTTTAAAACCAAGCCATGTTCATGATAACAGCTCGTTATTCGGTCGTTTTTTCAGCGGCTTTAACCGCGGGTTTGATAAAACTAATTCAGGCGCACAAAGCTTTGTGAGTCGTATGATCCGTTTATCTAAGCGCTATCTTTTATGTTATGGCCTTATTGTCGCGGGTATGGTGTATATCTTTTCAAGCTTACCAACGGCATTTTTACCAGATGAAGACCAAGGTATTTTGTTTAATCAGGTATCATTGCCAGCAGGCTCAACGACGGAAGAAACGCTAGAAGTAGTTAAAAAAGTAGAAAAGCACTTTTTGAACGATCAATCGGATGCTGTAAATGGTATTTTCACGGTAACTGGATTTAGTTTTGCAGGTTCTGGTCAAAACTCAGCAATTGCCTTTGTTAACTTTAAACACTGGGATGAGCGTCAAGGCGAAGGTTTATCTGTACAAGCAGTTGCAGGTAAAGCAATGGGCTATTTTTCGACCATTAAAGAAGCGTTTGTGTTTGCCTTTCCGCCACCTGCCATTGTTGAGCTAGGCACGGCTAATGGCTTTAATATTTTCTTACAAGACCGTGTTGGACTTGGCCACGATGCACTACTGGCCGCGCGTAACCAGCTATTAGGATTAGCAAGCCAAAGCCCAATTCTTGCGGGCGTACGCCCTAATGGCCAAGAAGATATGCCAGAGCTACAACTTGATGTAGACCTTGCTAAAGCTCAGGCACTGGGCGTTTCGCAAGCGAATATTAACAGCACGCTTGCAACAGCCTGGGGTAGTAGTTATGTAAATGACTTTATTGACCGCGGCCGTGTTAAAAAGGTTTACCTACAAGGCGATGCCGATTCGCGTATGGTGCCAGAGGATTTAAATAAGTGGTATGTACGTAATGATAGCGGTGATATGGTGCCATTTTCAGCCTTTGCAAGTTCGCATTGGACCTATGGCTCGCCACGTCTTGAGCGCTACAATGGTTTTTCAGCAATGGAAATTCAAGGTACAGCTGCGCCAGGTTACAGTACAGGCCAAGCAATGGACGAAATGGAGCGCTTAGTAAAGCAATTACCTAATGGTATTGCCTCTGAGTGGACCGGTATTTCGTTTCAAGAGCGCTCAAGTAGCGGCCAAGCGCCATTGCTATATGGTTTATCACTGTTGTTTGTATTTTTGTGTTTAGCAGCCCTTTATGAAAGCTGGTCGGTACCGTTTGCTGTGATGCTCATTGTGCCACTAGGTATATTTGGCGCTATGGTTGCTGCACTTACGGCCGGATTATCTAACGATATATACTTACAGGTTGGTTTGTTGACCACCATAGGTCTTGCCTCTAAAAATGCCATATTAATTGTAGAGTTTGCAATTCATAAAATGCAAGAAGGCTTAAGCTTAGTCGATGCAGCTGTTGCTGCAGTACGCTTGCGTTTACGCCCAATACTTATGACATCTATGGCCTTTATTTGTGGTGTTATTCCACTTGCTATTGCCTCAAGTGCCGGCTCAGGTGCGCAAAATGCACTGGGCATTTCGATTATTGGTGGTACGCTTGCCTCTTCTATTTTAGTGGTGGTATTTGTGCCGTTATTCTTTGTATTAGTTCGTCGTTTATTTCCTATGGCGAATAGCGAAGACAAAAAGGAGCGCGCGCAATGAGCAAAAAACGTCTAAGTTTAAGCGCCATAACGCTTGTTATTTTAAGTGGTTGCCAATTAGCGCCAGAACAAAAAGAGCTTACTTTACCAGTGCCAGATGCTTATGCATCTGACACTGAGCAAGCATCAGCACAGCAGTTACATTGGCAGCAATTTTTTAACGATGAAAAATTACAAACCCTGATAGGCTTAAGCCTTGAGCATAATAAGGATATGCAAATTGCAGCGCTTAATGTGCAGCGTGTTCGTGGCTTATACCAAATCGAAGACTCGGCTTTATACCCATCGTTAGATTTTAACGCCAGTGGTACACGCCAGCGTTTGCCTGCTGAGTTGTCAGGTAGTGGCGAAGCCACAATTAGCTCACAATACAGTGCTACAGTGGGTATTACTTCTTATGAGCTGGATATTTGGGGCAAGGTACGTAACCAATCAGAGCAAGCTCTGCAAAACCTTTATAACACTGAGCTTACTCAGTACAGCACGCAAATTTCACTTATTGCTGAGCTTGCTAATGCGTGGCTAAACTACGCCACCGACTTACAGTTATTAGAACTCGCTAAAGAAACATTAAGCTCGCAACAAGAGTCACTTTCGCTTACGCAAAAAAGCTTTGATTTAGGCGCTACATCGGCCATTACGCTTGAGCAGCTTAAAAGTACTGTCGCTACTGCAAAAGTGGATATAGCAACGTATAAACGCTTGTTAAAACGTGATAAAAGCGCATTAGATTTACTGGTAGGGCAGCCTGTATCGAGTGATTTATTGCCAACTAATTCGTTAACCAATTTATTGGATTTACCAGAAGTACCGGTTGGTTTACCCTCTGATTTACTCACGCAGCGCCCTGATATTAAAGCCGCTGAACATGCTTTATTAGCCGCGAATGCGAATATTGGTATAGCGCGTGCGGCTTTTTATCCTAGCATTAGTTTAACGGCTAATGCGGGCTCTGCCTCAAGTGATTTAAGTGGCTTGTTCGATTCAGGCTCGGGCACGTGGAGCTTTGTACCATCGATAAACTTACCTATTTTTACTATGGGGCGTAATCAGGCAAACCTTGATGTAGCAAAGGCCGATCAAGAAATTGCAGTGGCGACGTACCAACAAAAAATTCAAAATGCGTTTCGTGAAACCGCTGATGCATTAGCAGATAGAGAAGGCTACAAAGAGCAACTTGATGCCCTTGATATGCTAATTAGTTCGCGTGAGCTTACTTACGATTTATCAAAAATGCGTTACGAAAAAGGAGCTGATAGTTACCTACAGGTACTTGATGCCCAACGTACGTGGTACTCGGCTCAACAGCAGTTAATAACGGGTCAGCAGGCATACCTTGCCAGCCAAATCAACTTGTATAAAGCCTTAGGTGGTGGTTGGAATGTAGCTAAAACTCCTGTGCAAGAGCAGTAAAATGAAAGGTGCTATTAAATTAAGCTGTGCAATTAGCTTATCGAATATTATGTATGCCTTTAATACTGGAGTCGGGTTATGAGCACTAAGGCTAAAAGACATTTAGACCCAGCCTTAGCTCAAGCTAGGCGTGAACAGGTGCTCAGTGCTGCCGCAGAGTGTTTTAGACGCAAGGGATACCACGGCGCGGGTATGGCCGAAATTTCCCGAACTGCGGGTATGAGCGCTGGGCATATATATAACTACTTTGAAAGCAAAGAGGCAATAATTGAAAGTATTATTGCTAAAGACATGGAAGAAATGTTCTCTATCTTTCAGGAGTTTGAAGATCACCCGGGTGATGTTTTACAAGCGCTTATAGATGGCCTAAACATTGGTGTGCAAAGGCATATGGATACCGGTGCTTGTGTGATTGACTTAGACATGATGGCGGAAGCAGGTCGCAATAATAAGGTGGCCTCGCTTTTGCGCGATATGGATACTCAAGCACGCTCTCGCATGCGCCAACTGCTCACCAGTGAGCGTAGTGCGCTTAAAAACACGGATGAACAAGAGCTTGAGAGCCGTATTAACGTTATTTTTTCGATGATGGCAGGGTTACTGCTTCGTAAGATGCTCTACCCAGAACTCACTGAAGAAACGGTGTTAATTGCGCTGAGGCCTGCAATGAAAACTCTGTTATTGCCGTTTGATAGAACCAAGTAATAGACAATTAAAAAGCGAGTCATCACACTCGCTTTTTAGCATTAAATTCGCTCTATACACCACAGAAAAGCTATTGCTGCTATTGCAAGCGAACCCATGGGCATTATCCATTTTATGTAGATAGGCTTATCTCGCACTATAAGTAACAAGGGCAGTGCTATACACAAAATACTCAACTGTCCCAGTTCAACCCCTAAGTTAAATGCTAAAATGCTCAATAGCTGATAATCACTCGATAAGCCAAGCTCACCCAGCACACTGGCAAAGCCCATACCGTGTAATAAACCAAATGCAAAAGTTAGCCAGCCAAGGCGCAATATAACTGGCCATACGTTATTTAAAGCTGCAAATAATACTGAAATTGCAATACCCAGCTCTACCCAGCGGCTATTTGGCGACACCATATTAAGTGCTGTCGCTGTTAAAGTAAGTGAATGGGCAAGAGTAAATGCCGTTACAATCCAGGCTGTGTGCTTAATTATTTGTTTTTTAGAAGCGATTGCCTGCCATTGTTTGTTAGTGCGATACAATACACAGGTTAAAAGTAAGGCAATTAAAAATAAAATATGGTCAATACCAATCCAAATATGTAATACACCTTGGTAAACATATTGGTTAAATGTACTTAGGTAACTTGCTTGCAGTGTAGAAAACGACTGTTGTTGCTCGGCTTTGGTAAATACGCGCGATACGTGGTTTACGTTAACAATCACCTTGTGATTAGCATCGTGCTCAAAAAAAGCACTGTAGTTCAGGGTGATATCGGCATTATTGGTACAGCTAAATAGCAGCGGTAAAACTAAATAAGCCTCATTAAAATGGTTATCTAATTGGTAGTTATCAGCAATTGTTAACGGGCAAGTTTGCAAGTTTTGTAAAACAGTAAAATTGGATTTTGCATAGCGATTAATGGCTTCGCTTTGTGACTTAAGCTCGCCCCAGCTTATTTGTTGGTCTTGGTTTAAATCAAGCGCAACGCTTTGTTCTAAGTCGTTAATATTTATTTGCCATGTACCTGTATATTGCTGCGGATTTTGCGCGTTATCTAATGTGATGTAACTGGTACTTAGTTGGTGTGCTTGTGCACTAAAAGTGCAAATTAGTGTAACAAGTAAAATGGTTAAACAAGAGCTTATTGTTTTCATAAGGTGTCCCTAGCCATGGCATTAGCTTGGTGTAATAGGTGTTGATCTATGCTCATTTTTGCTTGCTGCCAATTTATGTTTGCCCAATATTGTGCCTTGGCTTTATCTACTTGTACATGAATATAATAGTTAGCTAAATCATTGGCATGAAAAGTATCTTGTCGTTGTTCTCGTAAGTTAACGCGTTGCTGCATACGCGTTTGCCACTGATCACTAACTTTATGTGTGCTGCGTTTTTCAGCTATGGCGAGCCTAAGTAAAACAGCATCTTCAAGTTGACTCTTTAAATTGCTAAATTGACTCAAGGTGTTAAGTACCTGCTCAGGGTTGTTTTGGCTTAGCTGTATATCAGCCCACAACACAATAAGGCTCACAGGTACTTTGCTTAAATCAATATTGTTAATGTGCTCAAGCGCTTCATTGAGCTTGTTAAGCCTAAACGCCATCTCACTAAGTATCTGCTTGGTTGTTAAGCTTATCTCTTTATTTTGGGTAATATTAAGTAATGATTGATAGCTTTGCTGTAATTGCCCTTGCTGACTTTGAATATCAAGCACACAAGTTGTTGCGGTGATAACGCTTGCTGCACCAATAAGAGACACACAGTATCGCTTTGCTTGTTCAAACTTACCTTGTGTCATTAACATATTTGCCAGTAAAAGGTGGGTATTAACGTGGTGTGGGTGTTTTTTTATTACAGTACTTGCAACTTCAATAGCGTGTGTAAATTGATGCTCTTTTTGTAACACTCTTGCATATAAATAGCCTATTTGTGCCGTGGGCTGTTGTTTATAAAGTGCCGCTAAGCGGTTTTTTAGCACGCCTTGATACAGCTCGGTTTGCCCTATGTATTGGCTATTTAAGACCAAAGTGTTGAGTTGCTCTATTGTTAAATCAGCGCTAATTGATGAATTACTGGTTGCAATAATATCGTCATCTTCTGGAATTATGGGCTCTGCATCAACATTACTTACATACAGTGCAGCGCAAAAAACAAAGAGCATTTTTTTATAATAACCGCGCATCGTTTTATCCTCTTAAAAAAGCCATCCATGGCCATCAGCTTAAATTATTTAATTAGTTACCTGATGAAATAGTACTTACATCGGTATCTGTATTGGTAAAAACACGTCCATTGGTCGACAGTGGTTCATCGTTAGGGCTTTGATTAAATGCATCACTGGCAAATTGTGCAAAATCTACTTGCAAAGCCTCAATGGTAATATCAACCATAGCTGTCACTTGCTGGTTTACCCCATCAGATACGCCAAACATAAAGCTGTCACTGCCTGTTGCTTCTTTATTGGGTGTATAGGTAAAGCTGCCATCACTATTAACTACTACATTGCCCAGTGTAGGCTCTGTTGTGAGTTCATAGGTGAGTGAGTCGCCATCGGCATCACTCGCTACTAACGTGTCGTTAATTTCAACTTCTGTTTGTGTGGTTAACATTACATCGCTTGCACTGGGTGCTGTATTTACCACCGGTGTAGGCTGCTTATTGTCATCATCGTTGCTACATGCGCTAAGCGTTAGTACGCCAAGTAGTACACCGATGTGAGTAAGAGTTAAATTACGCATACGTTACTCCTTATTTAGACCCTGCAAGTGGGGTAGCTAAGTATGGGAAAGCGGCATCCATCATGCTTGCATCAACAGGCGCACCATCAGTAAATGGCACTGTACCTACATCAGCATCTTCTGGTGTACACAGCCCTAAGTCGGTGTCTTCACCATTTACTGGGATAGGGTGACACAAACGACCCATTACCACGCGAAGTGCAATATCTACTACATCATCACCTGGACGACGGCCATTTGGAAAGCCCGCTAAATCATCACCCGCAACACCAAATGCAGATTGATCAGCCTGTGCTGTGGCTGCAATTGCGGTATTTAAACGTAACATTTCTGAAGGCGTTACTGTTGCTTGTTGGTTTACACCAGCAAAACCGGTTAAAAATGCGGTGATTAAATCGGTACGCGGAAAATTAGTGGGGGCGAGGGTTTCTAAGTTAGCGCCAAGCGTGGTATTGACTGCATCTTTAAATAAAATATTTAAAAGCTCAGGTAAAGACGGGTGCGAAACATAATCTAAAAATTGCGCATCATCTTTAGGGTGAGCTGTTGAGAAGGTATCTTTGTCTTTAATACCAATAACAAGCTCGTTAACTAAAGGGTTACCTAAGCGTGAAACCTGTGTTAATGCACCGCCATTTACTGCGTTATCTGCAAATTTAGCGTTGGGGTTTAAAATGCGTGCTTGCGGTAGGCTTGCTGTTGTCCATGAGCCAATTACGCCGTTGCCTTCACCCACAATACAGCTTTTAGGCATTTCAATGGCAATTGATGTCACATTTTTATCAATAAGGTCATCATTATCGGCAGATTGCGTAATTCCCCCAGGAAAACCACCACCATCGCCCGCACCTGGCGCACTATCACCTTCTACAGGCACATAGTTAACTAAATCAAAAGTTTTACCTAAGTTAACAACAAATGGGTCTTTGCGCTGGCCAACAAACACTTTGGCCATATTGTCACAGCCCGGTACAGACACTTGATAAACAAACTGATCGGCATAAGTTTGGTAATCAGTCATTGAACCAAATGTTTTATCGCCTACATAATCTAGCGGTTTGTTGAACGTGGTTGAGCTGGTGGTGGTATTGCTTAGTGTGGTACTGGTACCTGTGCGTTGTGGGCCGTTTATCATGCTTAGTGTATATGACTCACTAAAATTTGCAGCGCTATCATCACCAGCTGCAACGCCACCTACATTTTTAAGCGGTACAGATACAGTGCGTTGATTACCTTCTGGGCCAACAGTTAACTGCACACCCTGGTTATCGTTTGGCAGCATACTGGTAAAATTAAAGGCAAAAGTAATATCTTCTACTGCATCACCATCATTATCAATATGAATACTGTAGGTTGCATCTGGGTCCATAGCGAAGTAGTTAGGGCCGCCATAGGCATCTTGTAAAGGAATATAATTGGCAATAAACGTAACGTAATCGTCTCTGCCTGCTTCATAACTATTAAATATGTAAAAGTCGGTAGAGTCTAAGGTTGGAAAGCGGCTAATATTTGGCGCTTCACGATGACTTGATGCCTCGCTAGAGGTACTTACTAAGGTACTGCATACTACTACTGCGAGTATAGATGGAGTTAAAGCTTTCATGACTTTTTCCTTTAGTTTTGATTGGAGTCATAACTAATAACGAAGCAAAAAGCACATTAGATGCAAAAAAAGTTAAAATATTTTTAAATTTGTTAAATAAGTGGGGTTGGTTGGCCTAAATAGATAAGCCAACCTAATGCGATTATTTAGTTATAAAACCACTAAATCTGTAGTATATAGCACTTGGGTTGGTAGGCCGTTAGGCGAGCCACCTAACGGCTCTAAACTTACTGCAAGTAGAGCAATATTTTGGGCATTAAAACGAGCGTCTTTTATTAAAAGCTTTTCACCTTGTTTAGGTAATAAACCAAGCGAAATAGGTGTGTCCTGTCCTTGTAAAATCATCCACAGCTCGTAGTCTTTATCTGTTTGCGCAACCAACTTGGTACTCGCTTTAACTGACAATGCTTGCTCGTCCACATTAATAATCCACAGTGATTGCTTATCTTGGTTTTGTACAAGCGCAATCTGCTGGCTATCTTGCAGTTGTGTTACTGGTTTAATAACTACAAATGCTAAAATAATACAGGCCGCTGTGGCTATAAACGACCAAGTACGCCATACCGATGGCGCCGGTTTTATAACTGTTTTAATAGGCTGTGCATTGCTTTCTATTTTATCTAAAATGTGCTGCCAAACATGCTCATCGGGTGCTTGTGGTGTAATTGCACTGGCTAAGCCATTTAAATTTTGCTCCCACATCATAGTGGCTTCTCGGGCTTGCGGTAAACTGAGCATTAAGCGTTGAAAACGCTTTCGTGCAAGGCCATTTAGAGTACCTAGCACATATTGCCCTGCTAAAGCATCAAGTAGTTCTGGTTTGTTATAGTTCATAATGTTAAACACCTCTGCAATTGCTGCAAACCACGCCTTATCCAGCTTTTCACTGTGCCTAAAGGCGTTTCTATATGATTGACCAGCTCACCATGGCTTAAGCCTTTGTAATACGCTAGGTGAATGGCTTGTTTTTGCTGTGGGTCGAGTTGCTCAATGCAATTTACAAGTTTGGTTTGATCATCGTAGTTAATGTCTATGTCTTGTTCATCATATTCCTCATCGCCTATGGCTTGCTCTTTTCTAACCTTATGATAGCGCAGCGCGTCTAAGCTTCTGTACCGTACTATGCTTATCATCCAACTTATTACGGTGCCTTTAGTAGGATTGTATTCTGACGCGTTATGCCAAATTTTTATAAATGCTTCTTGCAATACCTCTTCAGCGTGCGCTCGATTTGAGAGCATATTTAAACTTATTGCAAATAACTTAGCGCTTGTTTGCCGGTACAAATCGGCAAATGCAGCTTTATTACCTTGTGCTGTTTTACACAAAAGAGGAAGTAGATTGTCGTTTTCCATAGGGTTCCTGTTATTTTTATTATTATTGAGGCGCATTGCGCTTTATTAATTAAATTTTTACCTAGAAACATATTAAGTCTCGCGTGATAAACACTTATCGACTAGATATAAATGTAACTAAAATATAAACACACTCTCAATAAACGTGTGAGAAGGGCGATTGGATGCAAAACGTTGAACTGTTATTTATCTTAGCTGCTCTTAACTAAGAGACAAGTTTTAGCCATAAAACAGACGCATAAGGCGAGTGAGAAAAAATGACCCAGAACTGTGTAAAAAGCGGCTAATATGGCCAATCTAGTTAAAGTTGAAGATTTTAACCTGTTTAATATCAATTGGTTATATTTATTTTCAAGTTCTAAATACAATTTTTGTTGGCCTGTAAATTGCAACTACACTTATAAACAGCTGTAAAAATTTGCCAAAACAGTAAAAATAAAGGAGAAAATATGTGGGCTGCAACGAGTTATTTAATTTTAGCGTTAATTTTTATATGGATAGGCTGGGAGGTTAACTCGGTTTACTTTGCAGTGGTGTTTTATTGGAGTGCCTTGTCGTTAATACTTGTCAGTGGCGCTTATATTTTTAATTTGGCAAAAATTTTTAGAAAGCGCGAAAATGGCATCATTCCTTTTTATATTCGTTGGGCTTTTGTGCCCTTTTTATTAGGTGCCCAAATTTACAATGCGTATTCTCGCAAGCACGATAAAGTCCCTCCCATTCAAAAAATTAACGAGCATTTATTTTTAGCATGTCGATTGTTTCCCTCTGATATTGATACGTTAAAAGAAAACGGTATAACAGCAATATTAGATGTAACGTGTGAGTTTGATGGCTTGGAGTGGAGCTCAACCCAAGAAAATATTAGCTATTTAAATATCCCGGTGCTTGATCATAGTGTGCCTACTCATTCGCAATTAAACCAAGCCATTAACTGGATACATCATCATATTAAAGAAGACCGCCGAGTGGTCGTTCATTGCGCACTAGGAAGGGGGCGCTCAGTATTTGTGATGGCTGCATACTTGTTGAGCCAAGATAAAAATGCAGATGTACATCAAATACTTGCACAAATTAAAGAGACACGTGAAACCGCAAACCTTAATAAACACCAACTTCGCCATTTGGCTAAACGACATAAAAAAGGGGAGCTTGTTATAAAAAACAAAGCGGTATTAATAGCAAACCCAGTGTCGGGCACCAAAATGTGGCAAGATAAAGAGCCCTTAATAGTGGCTAGGCTGTCGGAATATTATGATTTAAACGTTTTAACTACCTCTAAAGAAGTAAATGGAATTGAACTTGCCAAACAAGCTATTAAAAATAAGCCAGACATAATAATTGCCTGTGGCGGTGATGGAACCGTGACAGAAGTAGCTAGTGTGTTGGTAAACACTCAGTGCAAGCTGGGTATTATCCCAATGGGTACAGCCAATGCTTTAGCCCATGTGCTTATGGGTATTAGCTCTAAAATAATTCCTGTTGAGCAGGCCTGCGAATTAATTATAGATGGGCAAACTCATACAATAGACACCGCCTACTGTAATGACGAGCTCATGCTGTTGTTAGCGGGAATTGGTTATGAGCAATCGATGATTGAAAAAGCCGACAGAGATTCAAAAAATAAATCGGGTCAGCTTGCTTACTTAAACGGCTTTTTTCAGGCATTTAGTGAGCAAAAAGCGCAAACACTCTATGTAACTCTTGATGATAATCAAACCCAAGAGGTGCACACAAATAGCTTTATTGTTGCTAACGCAGCCCCTTTTACCACGTTGTTAGCGCAAGGGGGAGGACAGCCTAATCACGAAGATGGTTTATTGGACATAAATTGGCTGATACCGAGCGAAGAAAACACAACCAGTGTGCTTAGTATTGCTGAGTTGATGTTTAGTAGTATTACGCAAACGCAATTAGCTATTAGTTCGCATCATACCAACGCTAAAAAAGTAACGATTACTGCAGATGAAGAAATTAAGTATGTATTAGATGGTGAAATAAAAACAGCGGATACGCTTACTATTACAGTTGACCCTGCCTCATTAAATGTAATTAGTAAGGAATTATAAAATAAAAAATGCACGTATTTAACGTGCATTTTTGTGTATTACTTTTTAATGCTTGGCCAAACAAAACCACTGCTATTGCTTGAGCTAGTAGGCTTAGAGCGCTGAGCGCTTTTGGGTTTACGCAGCGGTTTGTTACTTAGCGTATGTAAGTAGAGAGCTTCAACTTTATCGCGTGCCCAAGGGGTTTTACGTAAAAATTTTAAGCTTGATTTAATGCTTGGCGAGTCGGTAAAACATTTAATGTTTACTTGCTCGCCCATGGCTTTAAAACCTAAACGTTGTTCAAGCTCTACTAAAATTTGTTCTAATGTTACCCCGTGAAGAGGATTCTTTGGTTGATTATCCATAGCCATACTACTTATTTAAACTGTGCGCATTGTAGCGTAAATCCGCATTTAGCGCTAATTGACCCTAATGGTTTTAGGTTTTATGGGGTAAACAAGATTGCCTTTTTTATCTAATTTTAACCAAATGAGCTTACTGTTATTATGCTGAGGGTTACTAGCCGCGCATACTAAGGTAAAAGAATGTACTTGTACCGGCGCACCTTCACTATAACGTTTGTTATCGTACCAACAAATATTACCAGCGTTAATAACCTCGTTAGTGTCAATAATAGAATGTGTTTTAACTGTTTTAGCATCGCTACTAGGGGAAAGAGTTAACGCAATTGTAAAAATAAATAAAACCATAATATGGCGCATGGGCGGCCTCTCATTTTGATAGTTTAAAAATAGTACACACGATTAAAAAACATGCTAGGGTAAGTAATAGCGTTATACAACACTGACTTAAACACACAACTATAAAAAGGTGAAGACATGCGATTTAATCAAATAATGATAGATGAATTTACGTTATTAGCTAAGTTTCCTAGGGATAGCAAAATGCAGGGGATAAAGTTACATTCTGACGCAGAGCCTAATTTATTAAGTGCTGCGCAACGCTTATTTGATAAAGGCGTAATAGATAGCCCAGATGGTGGCTATTTGACCGATCTGGGCTTAGATTTAATAGAGCATGTAAGTGTTATTCACAGCGCTTTAAAAAGTTAAACTGCATCGCGTTGATTTTGCGGCGCTGCTTCATTAAAAGCGGGCAGTGCATTACAGCGTGCATAAATGGCTGCAATTTTTGGATACGCAGCCATATTTACATTAAAACGCAACGCATTAAATACCTGTGGCACTAGACAAATATCAGCCAGTGATGGTTTATCGCCTACACAAAAATCACAGTCTTCGCTTAGCATTGATTCAATTTTTTCAAACCCTACCTCAACCCAATGTCTGTACCATTTATTTTTCGCCTCGTCATTTACGTTCAGTTCATTTGATAAATACTTTAAAACACGTAAATTATTTACAGGGTGAATATCACACGCTACGGCATAACTTATGTTACGAATCTGCGCTTTTTGCCATGCATTCCCATAAACCAGAGGCGTTTGCGGATAACTTTCATCTAACCATTCTAAAATAGCAAGTGATTGCGCTAATACACCGTCCTCTGTTTCAATAGTGGGTAACAAACCTTGCACATTTTTATCTAAGTAAGGCTGAGCTAACTGCTCAGATTTAAGTAAATTAACAAATTGCATATCGTGCTCAATGCCTTTTAAATTAAGTGCTATGCGAACACGGTATGCAGCAGATGAGCGAAAGTAGCTGTAGAGTTTCATTGTCATTATTCCTCGCCTGTAAAGTGTTTAGTGATACTACGCCAGCATTGAGTGTAATTAGATTGACGTTCTTTTCCTTCAAGGGCATATTTAGTGGGCGATATTATGTAACGAGACTCAAACATAAAGGCCAGCGTGTTCTCGTATTTTTGTGGTGTGAGCTCAGCGTTAGATGCTTTTTCGAATACCTCGGCTTCAGGCCCATGTGGCGACATACAATTATGCAAACTAGCGCCTCCTGGTACAAACCCGTGCTCTTTTGCATCGTAAACTCCTTCTATTAAGCCCATGAACTCACTCATAATATTGCGATGATAATAAGGAGGCCTAAATGTATTCTCTGCTACCATCCAACGAGGTGGAAAGATTACAAAATCCACATTTGCCATGCCCTCAGTGGCTGAGGGAGAGGTAAGTACAGTAAATATTGAAGGATCTGGGTGATCAAAACTTACAGTGTTAATAACATTAAAGCGGGCTAAATCGTATTTGTACGGGGCGCTGTTACCAGTCCATGCAACCACATCAAAAGGCGAATGAGTGACCGGGCAGCTAAAGAGATTACCATTAAATTTAGTCACTAATTCAAAGTCACCCTCTATATCTTCAAATGACGCAACGGGGTATTTAAAGTCTCTGTCGTTGGCGTAGCCATTAGCGCCAACGGGGCCGCGCTCGGCAAGCTCAAAGGCATGGCCATAGTTTTCACAAATGTACCCACGTGCGGTTTCGTCAATTAAATCAACTGAGAATTTAATCCCGCGAGGAATGACGGCAATTTCTCCAGGCTTTACAGTCAGCTTTCCGCACTCAGTGTGTAATAACAACTCGCCATGCTGAGGCACAAACAACATCTCACCATCGGCATTACAAAAGTAGCGCCCTTGCATAGAAATATTAGCCACATAAACATGAATACCAATACCCGATTGACCATTGGCATTGCCATTTGCAGCCATTGTGATTAACCCATCAATAAAATCAGTAGGCTTTGAGGGAATATCAATCGGGCTCCAGCGCATCATCGTAGGGGGCGTAATTGCTTCAGTTATAGGTGCTGTTCTGATTAGTGCATTATCTATTGCAGTATAATCACCTTGTACCACCGATGGACGAAGGCGGTACAGCCACGTACGACGATTAGCGGCACGCGGCGCTGTAAAGGCTGTGCTGCTAAATTGCTCGGTGTATAAATTATATTTAACTTTTTGTGGGGTAAATTGCCCAACAGGCAGTGCGCCGGGAAGCGCTTCGGTTTCAAACTCATTGCCAAAACCGCTCATGTAGTTTATTTCGCTGGCCATATTTAGATCCTGTGAGAGTGACAGTGTTTTATCTTTCTAGGGCTGTTTATCTTTCGAGGTTGAATTTGCAGCAGTCTGTTTGGTAATTAGGCAAGGCAGAGCCTATGCAGTGTGGTTGTTCACCATAAATAGGCGATAACGTAGCATAAATGCCAAACAGGCGCTGCCCGAAGGGTTCTGCCTAGGGGTCATTTACTCTTTGTTGCTCGGTTTTTACTTATTCTTACATGGATGTAAGTCATTAGAATAACGCAGGAGCAGTTATCGAGCCCACTAGGTTACAAACCTTGCGCCGTGATTAAATGGCCCCTAGATTGAACAAATTTCAATCCTGAAAGGTCAACAGGCCCTAATTAGTTTAAAGTACTCTCATGTGAGAGTAATTTCAAATGGGCACAGGTTTTAGCCTGTAAATTAAAATGCACAGTTTTCATGGTGTGTAAATATGATGAGAAAGCAATAATGGAAATAGATTTAGAGCACTTTTTGCCCTATCAGTTAAACCAAATGGCAAATCTCATAAGCGATGATTTTGCGCGTGTTTATCAGCAAAAATACGACTTAACGATTCCTCAATGGCGGGTGTTGGCAAACTTGGCGCAATATGGCAAAAGTAATGCTAAAGATTTATGTACACAAGCCAATATGGACAAGTCAACGGTTTCGCGAGCTATTAAATCATTGCTGCAAAGAGGGTATATACAAGCTGAATTAAATCAGCAAGATAAGCGAGTAACTCAGGTTATGTTAAATGAGCAGGGCAATGCAATTTACAAGCTGATAGCGCATGATGCACAAAACTGGGAAGCGCAATTAGCTAAAAAATTTACCAAGCAACAACAAACGCAATTGCTAAATTTACTAAAAGAGCTTAAAGGGGCTTTATAATACCAACCCTTAAATTCGATCAGTTAATCAGGTGGATTGGTATAAAAAAAACCCATCAGTTGATGGGCTTTAATAAACATTTAGTCTTTACACTAATGAGATTAGAAGGTGTAACGTACACCTACACGCATTTGCCATAAAGACGCATCAGTTTGTACTGATGTATTTGCATTGTTTTCGTTAAAGCCAGAGTATACGTAACGGCCTTGCTCATCAATTGATGTTGAAATCATGCTAGCGCCAACGAAAGGACCTTTTTTAAGTACGCCCCAATCATCGTTTAATAGGTTAGTTAAGTTATCAATTACGAAGAACGCTTCCCCTTTATGTCCATCCATAAAGCCTGGTAATTCTTGAGTAACTTTAAAGTTAAATTTAACAAACCAATCTGAGTTTTCAGCATTACGGCCAGTGATTTCACCGCGCTCTAAACCGTTAGACGCGATAAAGTCGTTAAACGCGTTAATTTCATCAGCGCTCATGTCGTAAACAACGTTAGGATCGTTTTCAAGTGGTACGTAAAGTAATTGACGATCGCCGTTCCAGTTGCTATCCCCGAAAGTACCATCGCTACCATCAAATGTGTAGCTGTATGGTAAGCCTTTGTATGCTTCACCGTATAAGTTAAAGCGAGTAGCAAAACCATCGACAAACTCATGCGTGTAGCCAAGCGTCATAGTAAAACGATGTGGGATTTCGTAATCTGATGATGCAACACCAGGGTTACCAGGATCCGTTAGCGCAATGTTACCGTAGTTTGAGCCCGCAACAGAGCTTGTCATTGGGTTAACATCGTCTGAATCTGTGTATGCGTAACCAAAGTTAACGCTTACGCCATTGTCAAACATTTTGCTTACTGCTAGTGAAATAACCGATGAATCACCGCTATCACCACTTACATTTGTAAGAAGGTATTCATTATCACGACCTTCTACTTTTTCATAAAGAGGGCGTCCATCAAATGTAGTTTTGCCAGAATCACGAAGTGCAATGTCGCGCATTAAGGCAGCATCTTTTTTCTTAGAGTATAAGTAATCAAGTGAAATTACATACTCGTTTTCAGTTGTGTATGTTGCACCGATTGAGTATTTCCATTCTGAAGGAATTTCAAAGTCTGGGTCGACTGCATTTACATCACCATCGCCAGAACCAGGAACAACACCTGCAACGGCATCAAATTGAGACTGAGGGATTTCAAAACCTGGAGAACCACCATTTACATTAGGTGTGGCAAATAAGTCGATAGCACCAAACTGGTTTGCACTAATATTAGTAATACCGTCGTTTGAGTAAGAATTAGATAACCAAACATTTGGGTTACCACCAGAGAATAAGCCAACGCCTGCACGAACTTCTAACTCGTCGGTTGCGTACCACTGGAAACCAACACGTGGTTGAAGTAGATCTATACCATCGAATGTACTTTGGTTTGTAATGTTATTTGGCAGGTCAGGGTATAGAACTTTATTTTGGTAACGGGTAGAAAAGTTCTGGTTGAAGTTTGGTACGTCATCACTTGTGTATTTGTCGTAACGTAAACCAAACGTGATGTTTGCATCTAGGTCTGTAAATGCGTATTCATCTTGAACATAAAACGTATGCTGAGCGTATGAGAAGCTTGCAGCAGCATCGTTTGGATCGTTAGTTGTTGCAGCATTATTATAGAAAATGGCGCTTGCTATACCGTTTTCAAAATCATCGACTGAATTAAAACGATATTCACCTTCAGTATGCTGCACGAATAAGTTAAATACATCTAGCTCTTCAAACTCGTAACCAGCTGTAATGGTATGTTGGTCAAGGTAGTAAGTACCTGCTACTTTAAATGTAGTGGTATCATAGTCTAAATCGTTAGATTGACGAGAGTCATCTGGTCCGATAAATACCGTACCACCATCTTCTGTGCTTATTTGCATTTCACCAAAGCTGCTTGCAGCATCAAGTGATTGTACCGTTGCGTCTAATTCTGATTTACCAATACGAACTTCAGTTGAAAAATCATCTGACCAATCTGAATACACAGATGCGATGATTGAAGTAAACTCTGCACTTTGGTCGTAAAAGTGGTTTGATAGTGAAACACGACTAGAACCAGTGTCTGATTGTGAAACTGTATTACCGTCGTTGTAGTTGTAGATTAAGTTTGCACGGTGATCTTCGTTGATGTTCCAATCTAATTTAACTAAGATTTTTTCATCTTCAACAGGCATACTTGAAGGCATACCGCCTACGTCATAGCCATATACAGATTGAGCTACACTTGTAATACGAGCAATATCATCTGCAGTTACACTGCCGCTGCTTAAACCGTCGTAGTTAAACTGTTGTACACCTTCAAGCTTTTCGTATGAAGTGAATAAAAACAGTTTATCTTCGATTAACGGTAAACCAACGTTAAAGCCGTAACGTTTTTCGGTGTAGTTACCGTTATCAACGTCTTCGCCTTCGATTTTATCGCCTTTTAATGAATCGCTTGTGTAATCATAGAAGATGCCACCGTGAACTTCATTT
The DNA here is from genome assembly GCF_005887365.1 of Pseudoalteromonas sp. S3785. NCBI lineage: Bacteria > Pseudomonadati > Pseudomonadota > Gammaproteobacteria > Alteromonadales > Pseudoalteromonadaceae > Pseudoalteromonas > Pseudoalteromonas sp. S3785. The sequence continues at coordinate 92,895 of NZ_PNCT01000056.1, forward strand.
CCACCTGACTTAGTTACCGCATTGATGTTACACGAAGTAAAGCCACCGTACTGTACGTCAAATGGTGCTAGCTCAGCTGAAACCTGTTCAATTGAATCAAAAGAGAAAGGTGCACGAATAGTTGGGTAACCGTTAGAGCTTAAACCAAAGTTATCGTTCATACGAACGCCATCAAGCGTTAAGCTGTTGTAACGAGGGTTACCACCACCACAGTTAATTGAACCACGGCTATCGTCAATTGTGATACGCGGGTCAATACGAATGATATCTTTTAAATCACGGTTAATAGCAGGCGTGTTTTCAAGATCAGTTAATGTAAATGTAGATGCTGGACCAGTTCCACCAGACATAGAGCTGATAGGCGCGCCAGTAACAACAATTTGCTCCATGCTTGATTGTGGCTCAAGTGAAGCATTTACTGGGTAATCGTTACCGATATTAAGGATAATGTTATTGAATTCTTGGTCAGCATAGACATCAGAATCAACAATTACCTTGTACGGACCACCAACACGGAGGCCTTTAGCAGTAAAGTAACCCGCATCATTCGCTTCAGTTGTTTTAACTGAACCAGACGGTACGTGTAAAATTGTTATTTTAGTACCTGGAGCAGGGTTACCATTTGGACCAGTAATTTGCCCTTTTATCGCAGAGGTGGTTTCGTTGGCGAATGCAGCGCCACTTACACTAACACATGCAGCGATAGCAAGTGAAAGTGCTGTTTTTTGAAGTTTAGTCTTCATTTTCATTTCCCGTGAAAGTTATAATTAAATTGTTATTTTAAGTCGTATAACCCCAGCGTTTTTCACTAAGGGTATACTCTTGTAATATGCAAAATTAATTTGCACAATTTATACTTGTATACTTAACTAAATATGGATTAATTACTTATTGTTATGTTACCGACATTATATGACAGTATTATGAAATGTAACTTATATAACTCCCTCTATAGTTAATTACACTTTGTAATCAATGCATTTCCAGCTTTATTATTTTAGCTATACTCTAAACCGTGTATAAACATAAATTAATTCCCGTGTGTAGGTTTTTATTTATAGGTTGATTGTTATTTTATCGTTATTTTTAAGTTTTTATTATCTTCTGATGAATCAAATAAATAGTTTAATACACCCGCAAGTCTAATGCCTGCTTTTTGTAAACGCTGCTTAACAAGTGGATTGTATTTGAAAACATAACTATAGCTCACTTCATCATCGGTAGAATTATAAATTTCTTCAGCCAATTTGTGAGACTCCATTAGCCACGTAGTAGGGCTGCTGTTTAAGTATGTTTTAATGAGTGATGCATCGTTTGTATCTATAAATTTAGCGTATTCAGTATAAGCTAAATTCTCATTTTCTATTAATCCAGTGTCCCAAAGGCTATGCAAATTGGTCTCGTTATCAAAAAAATCGACCTTAATTAAATTGCCGCCTCTATCTTCACTTCGCCCAGCATGAAATGGTTGATGGCTGTCGCCAACCAAGTGAACTAAAAACTTTAAAGCAAACTGTTTTTCTTGAAGTGAAGTAGTCGATGTCTGGAGTGTATTAATGGAGAAGTAGATACCTTCTAGAATGTTTGTAACATCGTCTTTGCTGTGTGTGTGCGCGTGATTTAGGGAAAGCGTTTTATTTTTGGGAAGATTTATGTAGTGCCAGCGTGAAGATTTTTTACGCCAAAATAGCTCAGGGTTAGATCGCATTTCATCAGCCCAAGTCGCTATTTTAGCTAATGATTGTCCTTCCAAAAGTGGTGCTAAATTGTGAACGGCTTGGTTGGTTAAGTGTTGCTCAGCAATATAACCAACGATACGGTGGCCATTTTGGCCCCATGCATACGATTTACTTGTTGTAAAAACAGCACTAATTATTAACGTTGTTGCTACGAGAGTAGCAATTTTAATGCGCATTAATGTCTTCTGCATTTATTTTTATTCACCTATTAGCTGGTATGGGTATTGTGATTGTTTTTACTTAATATAGGAAGGAGTCAAGAGTATTCATTATTTCTTATTCATAACCCTTTAATTTCAGTTAGTTATGTTGCATGGGTAAAATTACCTATTGTAATAAGTAAGAAATATTGTTCAAATATAGCCTTTGCATTGTTAGGTACACCTTATTGGTGGGGTTTATAAAGGTCATGTTACATAAACTGTCGTTTGTTACACTTTTGTTTCTGGTTATGGTTGCTGCGTGGTCTGTAGGAAAGGTAAGCGTAAACAGTGACGAAATTACTTTTCCAGAATTAATAAAAACGTCAACACAATGTTATACCACGGCAAGTGAGAACAAAAATCAGCTCATTGTATTTACGCCCTCGCAAAGTGTTGCAGAGCGACTTACTGAGTCGCTTTGTGTTGATTCAGTAGTAACTAAGCAATATGGTTCTGTTAAAGGTTATTGGGGCGATAGCACAACTGAAAGCTTTGACTTTGTGGGTAAAGGGATAGCGGATCTGGTACTTGCAAAAAATAATATAATGAACGCTTTTAATGCTGAGCTTACCTACAACTACCAAGCCGTTGTGGGCTTTTCTGATTATACAGCGTACTTTATTTCCTCAAAGGAAAAACCTCGTTTAACAAAACAGTACTTTTTAGATAAGCGCATAGGCTTGTTGGATTACCCTACAAGCCGCTCTGGTCATATATTACCCAAAAAAGTGTTTAAAGATTTAAATATAAACCAAAGCAACTTAGACATTACTTATGCAAGTTCACACAGCGAGCTTCGTGATTTATTAGCTAATGGGCAGGTAGATATTATTGCATCTTTTTGGAAAGAGAGTGACGCCGAGCGTTTTTCAAAAAATTATATAACGCCCTTAAGTAACAAAATTTCAGGTTCACGTTGGTATTTAAAAATGCAGCAAAATAATACTGACCTATTATGCGCTGTGCAGCGTCATATTCTTGATATGTCTAAAGAACAAACGTTAAGTTATTACAAAGAAGCACAATCATACTGGGATTGCAGCTCAGAACACGTAACAGCAAAAGATAAGAGCATTAAAAATGGATAAGTATAAATATGTTGTTTTTGGCTGTGCTGTTTTTTTTATTAATTGCTTTGTATTCTACGTCTCTGTCATTAGCGAGCAGAATCACGTCATTAAACACCAGGTTATCGAAACGGAAAAACAAGTAGCCCTTGACTTGCCGTTAATTGCGCTTTCTAACGCTCTTTTAAAGCACTCGGGTAATCAGCATGCAGTGCAAGACTATTTAATAAAGCTTAACGATTATTTAGGCAACAACTTACGTTTAGTTAAAATTGTATCAAAGTCTGCAAAGCCTTTAGTTTTAAAACCAAATCAATTTGTAAGAACACTTAAGTCGAGTACCACGCATGTCTCTTTAGTATTCGAGAAAAACGCACAATTTTGGTCAGAAACTCGGTTTTTGATTTGTTTGTTATTCTTAGTCTTGAGTGTTTTGTTCAGTAAATGGTTAAAATCTATTACACAGATGCCTGCTGAGGTAAAAAGTACGCCACAAAACGCCAATACAGAGGTAAGTACGCCTAAAGAGCTTGTACTGATTATTGATTTAAACACTAAAACGCTCAGCAATAATTACTTACCAGAAAATACGGTGTGTTTAGCAAACAAGCCGCTATGCTTTTATTTAGCCTTGATAGAGTTTTGCAGAGATAACCGTGATGTTGTGCTAAATCAAAATAAATATGTGCCAGATGAGCTTATAGAGTTGGCTAATAAGTACTTTTACAGGTTGATTGAGCTTGGGCACACTATACGCAAGCGCCCAAATTTTAATAGCAGTTTAGAAAAAACATTAAGCGAGATACGTGCAGCTTTAGATGAGGTATTATCAGAGCACCCTGATATGAAAGATATTTACTATCCGCCTAAAGCCTATGGCGAAGGTTCGAGGTCTCGATTACATAGCTATGCGTTAATAAATATTGCAAAGGGAAATATCGAAATAAAAGGAAAGTAGCTAGCTAC
>NZ_PNCT01000057.1:0-36946 GCF_005887365.1 Pseudoalteromonas sp. S3785
CGCATGTTTGGCATTTATGCTTCGTTATCGCCTATTTATGGGGAATAACCACACTTCATAGGCTCTGCCTTGCCTAAAAACCAAACACACTGCTGCAAATTCAACCATCAAAGGTCAACACGCCCTGGTGGTTAAGTTCGTTATTGAAATTACTTAAGCGTCGTTATACTTTAAGTGTATTACTTTATAAAGCGTGGCATTTTTTATATTTCTTAGCACTTCCGCAAGGGCAGGGGTCATTTCTATTAACTTTAATATCGGCTACCGGATTAATAATACCCTCTAAATAACGCCATTCACCATCCTCTTTTATAAAGTCTGATTTCTCATCCAGTTCACAATATAAGTTTTGGTAAAAATAATACGCGTTAAAGGCAACAGAGCCTCGCTCATCACTTTGTTTTGTGTCGCGTACAACTAATTTTACAAAGCGGCAGCTATTGGCAAAGTCAGCAATTTCATTTACTGGGTTTTGTGCTTGTTTTTCTTTAGCGTAAGTTTTAAATACATAAGATGCATTTTTTAATGCATAAGCACTAAAGCGCGAACGCATTAATTGCTCAGGTGTTTCTGGGGTTTTTATATCAAGATGATAAGGTTGGCAACAGTCGCCATAATTAAGCTGACTGTTGCATTTGCAGGCGCTGGTACTGGTTACACTCATAAAATACTAATTAACATAAATCAAAAATGTATTTTACCAGCTTATTGAGTAAGTGATATTGCTGTAGTGCTGGTTTTTTTAGTAAAGCAAAATAGCTTAGCGCTTCTTTTATTTAAATTAAGCGATAAATTAACAAGCTGTTGCTCACTGACTATGTCGGTCCACGTAATAATGGCTGCAAAATTTCCATTATGGAGTGCGGAGTTAAGCACATACTCTAAATTTACTAAATGCTTTTGCCTTATCACAAGCAATTTGCTGGTATCAATAGAGCAGCTATCTAGTAAGGCTTTACTGGGCACATGGTCAGGCGCAATTAGTAAGGTCCACGCATTCGAGCTATTGTATTGGTGCAACACTTTTAGCATCTCAAATGTTGCAGAAATTTCATCTTCTACTTTTATTAAGTTTACTAACTCATTTTCGTCATGTTGTTGGTAGCTTTTAACGTTTCTTACGGTAATTGGCTGTAGCATAGGTCTCACTCACTGGGTTTATATACAGTACATGTATACAGTAGTTTATACAGTTGTTGTGTGCAAGTGTTTTTTGTTATTTTTTATACAGTTGATGACTTTAAAAAATAAATAATAAAAATAACACTTTAAAAACAGTTGCTTATAATTTATCTGTGAGAGTGAAAAATGAGGGTGCTTGCGCAACTGTATAAAGTGTAGCAGCGCTATACAGTACTTAAGAGGTGGCTATACAGTTGTTTTAATGTGTTTTACAGTACTTAGTAATACAGTAGTTAGTCATTTTTGGGGATTAAGTGAGCATACTGTATTTGGTGTATTTGCTCAAACAAGCTTGCTGCGTAGCACTGCGCGTCTTTAAGACGTTTGGTGTCGATATATTTTCTTAAATCATCTAAAGCAGCGGTTGCCGGTTCATAGCCTTGGCTACTGGCTAAACTAAGCCATGCTGCTGCGTGAAATACACTTTTTGGTACGCCTTGGCCTTTGACAAAAAATAATCCTAAATAAAACTGGGCGCGATGATTTCTGGCCATTGCGGCAAGACGCATCCATTTAGCTGCCAATGGTGCTTGATTATGTTTTAAATAATACAGTGCTTTATTAAGTGCTGTGTGCTCGCTTACATCACTATTGCTTTCAGCGCTTTGGTTTATAGGCTGAGTTACAAAGTCTAAAATGTTGTTTAATTGCTGCTCTAAGTCTTGTCCGCTAGGCTGAGTCTTATTCATACATTTTCTTTTATATAGTTTCTACGTCAACAGTTTAGTATATCGCAAGGTAAAATGTCCTGTTTATACTTAATTTTATGATAAAATCTCGTCACTTTTTACAACCACAAGTCTATTATGCTCGAAGCTCTATTTAAACTCCGCGAAAACAACTCCAATGTGCGACGCGAAAGCATTGCAGGAGTCACTACTTTCATCACTATGGTTTACATTGTATTTGTTAACCCTGCAATGCTTGCTGAAGCAGGCATGGATCAAGGTGCTGCATTTGTAGCCACTTGTATTGCAGCTGCTATTGGCTGTTTTATTATGGGGCTGTGGGCCAATTATCCTTTAGCACTTGCGCCAGGTATGGGCCTTAACGCATTTTTTACTTATGGTGTAGTTTTAGGGATGGGTTATAGCTGGCAGGCTGCATTAGGTGCGGTATTTATGTCTGGTTGTATATTTTTAATATTAAGTTTGTTTAAGGTCCGCGAGTGGATAATTAATGCGATTCCTTTGGTTTTAAAACAAGCTATAGCAACAGGTATAGGCGCGTTTTTAGCGTTAATTGCACTAAAAAATGCAGGGATTATTGTTTCAAGCCCAGCAACATTAGTGCAGCTTGGTGATATCACTTCGGCGGGCCCTTTATTAGCTATATTAAGCTTTTTTGTTATTGCGGCTTTACTTTATCGCGATATAAAAAGTGGCGTACTTATTAGCATTTTGCTAGTAACAGGTATTGCGTTAAGCCTTGATTTAGTTCAGTACCACGGCGTAATTTCAATGCCACCGTCTATTTTACCTACGTTTATGCAACTTGATTTTGCAGCGGCCCTTGAACTTTCCATGTTAAGCGTAATTTTTGCGTTTTTGTTTGTTGACTTATTTGATACATCAGGGACGTTGGTTGCGGTAACTCAAAAAGCAGGCTTGGCCGATGAAAAAGGCAACATGCCGCGCTTAGGGCGTGCTTTAAGTGCTGATAGTACAGCGACCATTGCCGGCGCAATGCTGGGTACTTCAACAACCACTTCTTATATTGAGTCTGTGGCCGGTGTATCGGTTGGCGGGCGTACTGGCTTAACAGCCGTCGTTGTAGGTGTATGCTTTTTGCTAATGATGTTTTTTGCGCCGCTTGCGCAAATGGTGCCAGCCTATGCAACAGCGGGTGCTATTTTATACGTTGCGGTATTAATGCTGCAAAACCTTAAGTTTGTGAACTGGGATGATATGAGCGATGCAATTCCGGTAAGTGTTGTACTGCTTATGACGCCACTTACATTCTCTATTGCACATGGTATTGCGCTTGGTTTTATATCGTATACTGCGGTTAAGTTACTATGTGGTAAACGCGATCAAGTGAGTATTAGTGTGTGGATTTTAACGGCGCTGTTTATTATTAAGTTTGCGTTTTTATCATAATAGCTAATACCGATTCGCTGAATTAACAGATGTACTTAAGGGCGGGTAAATTATTATTTAGCGGCTAACATTCAGTGCCATTGCCTAGTTATACCGTGTATATCTCTTGCAGTGGTAAATGAGTGTTTATAACGGAGTGAGTGCTAGGTAGTGCCCTAAAGTATATTCGTATTTACCCATGGTAAAAACAGTTTAGCAGATACAAAAAAGCCCATACATTGTGTATGGGCTTTCTTTAGGTTATTTAAAATTACCATTTCTTTTTAGGGGCAAATAACACATCGAGGTCATCTTGCTCAGCTTCTGCTTTTTTCTTAAGGGCGGTGGCGTTTGACGCTTTTAGTTCAGTACTTATTTCTTCTAAATAGCCTTCGACTTCTTGGCGTTTAGTATTTACGTATTCATCTGAATAGGTAACGGCACTAAGCGTGGCATAGGCTTTCTCAAAATACTGTCTGGCAGAGCCCACCATACTTGCCGAACGAGCAGATAAACCGCGTTTTATTTGGCTTTCTATATTAATTCTCAGTTGTAGTTTTTCTAGACGCTTATCTTCTGCGGCAAATACTTGGCTATCTACGCGTCCTTTACTGTGCTCCGAACGCATAATTACTCTAAGCTTTTTTATACCTTGTATTAACGAAACTAATTGTTTGTCGTTACTTGGTAGTGATAAATTGTCGTTGCTATTGCCTTGTACTGGCGCACTTAGCTTTTCTTTAGCTTCGTTCATTCTACTTTTTAATGCTTTAGAATTAGGTGAGTGTTTCACCATGGCGTTTAGCGCCTCGTAACATCTACGTTGCAAAGCGCGTATAACATTTTCAGAAAGCGGAATATTGGCACTATTCATTAGCGCCTCTTCGGTTTCTTCGATTATAGCTTTTTGTTTTGTTAATTCTTTACGACGTTCAACTTCTTGTTTTTCTTTATGCTGTTGTACAGCGCTTACCCACAGTGCAATCACTATTAGCGCCACTATAAGCACAATTATAATCGAAACGATCATGGCTTAACTCTCGGATTCACAATCTATTTTTTTATATTACATCAAATATATGCTTTGAGGGTAGCTTTGCGCTGATTAACTTTAAAATATGTTAAAAATTAGATATAGGAATAATGTATTATAAGTTGAACCTGAATAAACATCGCTACCTGAAGCGAATTTATTATGCTAGCCTTAGCTTCTAAATAATGAAGGTATAAGTATGCATTTAGGCAAGTATTGTATAAAGTTAACTTGTCTCTGTAGCTTGCTACCTTCATGCTGGCCTAATAACAACGTTAAAACTGCAACCATGAAATTACAACAACTTAGATACATAGTAGAAGTTCAAAATCATAAGCTAAACGTATCAGCTACCGCTGAAAGTTTATTTACCTCACAGCCTGGTATATCTAAACAAGTGCGTATGCTAGAAGATGAGTTAGGTGTACAAATTTTCGGCCGCAGTGGTAAACATTTAACGCATGTTACAGGTGCCGGTGAAGAAATAATTAACATTTCTCGCGAAATTCTTTCTAAGGTCGAAGGAATAAAAGCCGTTGCTAATGAACATACCTTGCCTGATCAAGGTAAACTAAATATAGCCACTACACATACTCAGGCTCGTTACGCTTTACCCAGTGTTATCCAAGGGTTTATGAAAAAATACCCCGCTGTTTCGCTGCATATGCACCAAGGTACACCGCAACAAATATCTGATGCGGCAGCGCGCGGAGACGCTGACTTTGCCATCGCAACTGAGGCGCTTCATTTATACTCAGATTTAGTTATGCTGCCTTGTTATCATTGGAATCGCAGCATTGTAGTGGCAAAAGATCATCCATTAGCACAAAAGGCCGACAGTTTAACTGTTGCTGATATAGCTCAGTATCCACTTATTACGTATGTATTTGGTTTTACTGGTCGCTCTGAACTCGACAAAGCATTTAATGCACATGGCCTTGAGCCACACATTGTGTTTACTGCAACAGATGCCGATGTAATAAAAACGTATGTAAGGTTAGGGCTAGGTGTAGGTGTAGTTGCCTCAATGGCCGTTGACCAATTAAGTGACACGGATTTAGTGTGTATTGATGCTAGTCATTTATTTGAAGCGAGTACAACTAAAATTGGCTTTAGAAAGGGCAGTTTTTTACGTACTTATATGTATGACTTTATTGAACGTTTTGCCCCGCATTTAACTAAAGAGCGAGTAGAGCGCGCTAGTTTGTTACGTAATCAAGAAGATGTTGATGCGTTGTTTGCAGACATAGAACTGCCGGTAAAATAGCAAAGCTTTATACAAAAAATAAAAAACCGCGTATTGCTACAATACGCGGTTTTTTGTCTTTATACGCTTAACATTCAATAATGTTTACCGCTAATCCACCGCGTGCGGTTTCTTTGTATTTGGTTTTCATGTCGTTGCCAGTATCAAGCATGGTTTTAATGACTTTATCAAGCGACACCTTTTGCTCGCCACTGCCACGTATTGCTAGGCGCGAGGCATTAATTGCTTTAATGGCGCCCATGGCATTGCGCTCAATACACGGTACTTGTACCAATCCGCCTACAGGGTCGCAGGTTAGACCTAAATTATGCTCCATGCCTATTTCTGCGGCGTTTTCAACATGTACTACATTACCACCAACAATTTCGGTGAGTGCGCCGGCAGCCATTGAACAAGCCACACCCACTTCACCTTGGCAGCCTACTTCTGCACCCGAAATAGAGGCATTTTTTTTGTATAAAATACCAATAGCCGCTGCGGTTAATAAATAGCGCGTGGCTATGTCGCGGTCCACTTCTTTAATAAACGTGTGGTAGTACATTAGTACGGCAGGTAATATACCCGCTGCGCCATTTGTAGGCGCGGTAACTACGCGACCCCCCGCGGCATTTTCTTCATTTACAGCAAGGGCAAATAAATCCACCCAATCCATTGCTCTAAGCGGGTCATTGCTTACTTCTACATTGAGTTTTAAATATAAGCTAGGTGCACGGCGTTTAACTTTTAAACCACCAGGTAAAATGCCCTCGGTGCGCATGCCTCGCTCTATACAGGCCTTCATAACTTGCCAAATATTAAATAGCTCGTCTTTAATATCGTCTTCTTTGCGCAGCGTTTTTTCGTTGTGCATCATTAAGGTTGATACACTCAAGCCCGACTCTTTACATAGCTCTAGCAAATCTTTTGCGCTTTCGAATGGGTAAGGCGCAGGGTTTTGTTCGCGTATATCAAGGGCTGCTTGTTTTTCGTTTTCAAATTCTTCATCGGTAACAATAAAGCCGCCGCCAATAGAATAGTACACTTTGCTATATACTTTTTCGCCATTGCTTGAGGCAATAATTTCCATTGCATTAGAATGCTTAGGTAAGGTTTTACGGCGATGAAAAACAATAGCTCCTTGCTTAGGAAAGTTCGCTTTATGGGTTTGGTTTAGGTATATCACTTGCTCTTTTTCAATGGTAGCAAGAATATCGTCAACTAAATCAGCATCAATTGTTTCTGGATCGTATCCTGCAAGTCCTAATATTACGGCTTTACCGGAACCATGGCCTACGCCGGTTTGACCCAGTGAGCCATAAAGCTCAACTTTTATATCGGTAACAGAAGTTAAAAGTTGTTGTTCTTGAAGGTCATTAACAAATAAGCGCGAGGCGCGCATTGGGCCAACGGTGTGTGACGACGATGGGCCAATACCAATGCTAAACATATCAAATGCACTGATCATATTATGGGTCTCTACTATATTTACTCAGCCCTGGAGCTGTTCTTTGAACGGTCGAGTATCATAACGTTAATTCTATATTATGTAACTATTTGCCAATAAGTTTTAAACTGGTAGGGCAAGCTGTTTTGTAAAGTTTTTTATAATGTTAGCCGTTGCTCCCCACAGTAATCCGTGCGGTGTACTAAACCCTTGCAAGTTGATTTTTTTGCCAAATCGCTGAAAAGGAATGGGCTGCCAATTGGCCTCGTTTGAAAGCGCAGTAAGCGACAGTAAAAAGCTTGCTTGCACTTCATTATAATCATTCTCCCATACTGTGTGTTTATCAAGTAAACCCACAAATGGGCTAATGCTAAAGCCCGTTAGGGTAGAGTATTGCGGCAGCTGACCGAGCACTGTGACATGACTTGGCGCTATATTAAGCTCTTCATGTAGTTCTCGAAGTGCTGTGGTACGCAGGTGCTTATCGCTTTGCTCAAACTTACCGCCGGGTAAACAAATTTCCCCAGGGTGGTGATGTAAATAAGTAGGGCGTTTGCACAATAAAATATGCGCGTGGTTATCAACATCAATAATAGGCAGCATAACCGCACTGGCACGCTTTTTACGGGTATCTTTTATTTGATTTGGCGCGGCAGTAGGGCTTAGCTGAAACCGCGCCATAATATGTTCACTATTCAAAGCGTTCTACTGTTTTAATAAAGGAAGTATTTTATTCACTTTATCGTATGTTTCTTGGTATTCCAATTCGACTTTAGAATCAGCGATAATACCCCCGCCGGCCCAGCAATAAATATGCTCGTTATGACAAACTAATGTACGGATTGTAATACTGGTGTCCATATTACCGCAGGCGCTTAAATACCCTATAGAGCCACAGTAAATACTCCGCCTATGAGGCTCTAGCTCTTCAATTATTTCCATTGCTCTAATTTTCGGTGCACCGGTGATTGACCCTCCGGGGAATGCAGCTTCAAGTTGATCAACACACGTTTTATTCTCATCGAGTTCGGCCGTGACAGTACTGACTAAGTGATGAACAGCCGGAAAGCTCTCAATAGCAAACAGTGAGGGCACCTTTACAGAGCCAGGCTTTGCCACTTTGCCTAAATCGTTACGCAGTAAATCAACAATCATTACGTTTTCTGCGCGGTCTTTGGTTGAGTTTTCAAGGGCCCTGGCTTGTTGTTGGTCTGCGATGGCATCGGCCATACGTGGCAAAGTGCCTTTGATAGGTTTTGTTTCAACTATGTTGTCGTGAACTGCAATAAAGCGCTCGGGCGATATTGATAAAATGGCACCACCTGGGTGGTTTATGAAGCTAGAGAACGGCGCTTTATTTGCTACACGTAATATTTTATAGGCTTGGAAAGGATCGCCTTTAAAGCTAGCACTAAAGCGCTGCGCGAGGTTGATTTGATAGCAATCACCACTTTTTAAATAATCTTGTATTTGCGAAAATTTATCAGCGTATTCATGCTTACTCATATTTGATTGCCAATCACTGGTGAGCGAAAAGTGTGCAGGCGCTACATCGTTTGCTAAATATTGCTGGTAAAGCGCTAGGCGATTTATCTGTGGTTGAGAAACGTAAAACCAGCTTTGCTGGCGTTTATCAAATATTAGCGCATCTAAATAAAGACCAATGGCCATTTGTGGCAACGTTATATCGTGTTTTGCTGTGCTTGGCATGTGCTCAATAATACGGCCTAAGTCGTAACCAAAATAACCAAGCCAGCCGCCATTAAAGGGCAGGTTATTAGCGGCTTTTTGCGTGCTAAGTTTACTTAGCTCATCGTTCATTATTGTAAAGGGGCTACGTGAGTCAAGTTGCTGATTAAATACGCTTTGATTGTTATTGACTTCTAAAATAGCGTGGGGCTCTATCGCAATAATATCGTAGCGACTATTTATGTGCTCGCTATTGGCTGAGTCTAGTAATACGGCATAGGGTAAATGCGCAAAATGCGCGAAAACATCAATGCAGTTTTGTGTTATGGCTAATTTTACACAATTTTTTTCATTGTTTAGCATTTACTGCCCCTTTAAGAACTGGCTCGAAACGGGCTGGGAGGGTATCATAAGTCAAATTTTTTTGGCAGCGTTTAGTATCAAATCTACGTTGTAATTAAAACAGTGCAAACCACCGTCACCGGTTTGGTATAGATTACGCTTAAGCGTAACGCTAACTTAAGGAACCACTAATGAGTACAATCCGTCAGCAAGACTTTATTGATAGCATTGAAGATGCGTTGCAATATATTTCTTTTTATCACCCTCTTGATTTTGTTCAAGCGCTAGAAAAAGCCTATAACAAAGAACAAAGCAAGGCTGCAAAAGATGCAATCGCGCAAATTTTAATTAACTCGCGTATGTCGGCTGAAGGCAAGCGTCCATTGTGTCAAGACACGGGTATTATTACCTGTTTTGTAAAAGTAGGAATGGATGTTAAGTGGGATAAAACAGATTTAACTGTACAACAAATGGTTGATGAAGGCACACGTCGCGCATATTTAAACCCAGATAATCCACTACGCGCTTCTATTGTAGCTGACCCTGCAGGCACGCGTAAAAACACCAAAGATAATACCCCATCAGTTGTTCATATTGACTTAGTGCCGGGTGGCGAAGTAGAAGTAATGGTTGCAGCGAAAGGCGGCGGCTCAGAGAACAAAAGTAAAATGGTTATGCTAAACCCATCTGACGATGTCGCTGCATGGGTAGAAAAAACGCTACCGACGATGGGCGCAGGCTGGTGTCCGCCTGGCATGCTAGGTATAGGTATTGGCGGTACCGCCGAAAAAGCAGCGGTAATGGCCAAAGAGTCGTTAATGGACCCTGTTGATATTCATGAGCTAATGGAGCGCGGTGCACAAACAACAGAAGAAAAATTACGTTTAGAAATTTTTGAACGTGCTAACAAGCTAGGTATTGGTGCACAAGGTTTAGGTGGTTTAACAACGGTTGTTGATATTAAAGTAAAAACTGCACCTACACATGCGGCATCAAAACCTGTAGTGATGATCCCTAACTGCGCTGCTACGCGCCACGTACACTTTACATTAGATGGCTCAGGCCCTGCAGATTTAAAAGCGCCTAAGCTAGAAGACTGGCCAGAAGTCACCTTTGAAGTAGGTGAAGGAACGCGTCGGGTTAATTTAGACACGCTAACTAAAGAAGATACTCGCGAGTGGAAAATGGGTGAAACTATTTTACTCTCAGGCACTATTTTAACAGGCCGTGACGCTGCCCATAAACGCTTACAAGATATGATCAATTCAGGTGAAGGTTTACCTGAAGGCGTAGACTTCGATAATAAGTTTATTTATTACGTTGGCCCAGTTGATGCTGTAGGTGATGAAGCTGTAGGCCCTGCAGGCCCTACAACCGCAACACGTATGGATAAATTTACCGATATGATGTTAGAAAAAACCGGCATTGTAGGCATGATAGGTAAAGCTGAGCGTGGTCCTGCTACAGTTGAGTCGATTAAAGAGCATAAATCGGTTTATTTAATGGCTGTAGGTGGTGCGGCATATTTAGTATCTAAAGCAATTAAAAAAGCACGCGTGGTTGCCTTTGAAGATTTAGGTATGGAAGCAATCTACGAATTTGAAGTAGAAGATATGCCAGTTACAGTGGCTGTAGATAGCGAAGGTGCAAATGCACACACACAAGGCCCTGCCATTTGGAAAGCTAAAATTGAAGAGCTAGACGGTAAGCTTAAATAAAGGTTTGCGTAATCTAATAACAAAGCGAGCTTAGGCTCGCTTTTTTTGTATTTTTTAATAAACACACTAAAAAAGCGCAAATCTCCTCTTTAAATAAACACCTCAGACCAGTTGCGGTAAATCTGATTTTTTCTTCATAAACCTATACACTGTGCGCCTTTGCTGGGAGGGGAGCTGTGTAATACAAGGTTTACACTTGGCATTACCTTTACGTTCACGTAAGTGTGAGCGCACTTTTAATCGGCGGTGTTAGTTTTAAATTTAACTTATATGCCTTTTGTTGGATTTTCTATCCATGTCTTTATGATATATAGGTTTATTAATTTATATAGCTCACTTTTTAAGGGTTTAACTTGTCATTGTGTAGCCCCCTCAAAAATGAAGTGGTAAAGTTTCGTCAATTTCCAGCGCTCATCCCTCTCACGGGTAAACTATTTTGGAGTAATAACAGTGGCTGTGTTTAATCAAGCTGAATTTGATAACCACGAACAAGTGGTTTTTTGTTCTGACGAAGCGTCAGGTTTAAAAGCAATTATTGCCGTGCACAATACCAACCTTGGCCCTGCAGTTGGCGGTTGTAGAATGTGGGATTATGCAAAAGATGAAGATGCAGTATACGATGTGCTGCGCTTATCTAAGGGCATGACCTATAAAAATGCAGTCGCACGTTTGCCATTTGGTGGTGGTAAATCAGTTATTATTGGTGATGCAAAAAAAATTAAGTCTGAGCAGTTATTCCGTGCTTTTGGCCGCCAATTAGAGCGATTAAATGGCAGTTACTATTCAGCAGAAGATGTGAACATTACTTGCGATGATGTTGCATTAATGAATAAAGAAACAAACTATGTACTGGGCCTTGAAGGGAAAAGCGGAAACCCGTCACCTTTTACAGCATATGGTACTTTTTTAGGAATTAAAGCGGCGTTACAGCATCAGCGAGGTCATCAAGATTTTTCGGGTATTAAAGTGGCTGTGCAAGGCTTAGGTGCTGTAGCCTATGGTTTATGTAAACACCTAGCTGAGGCCGGTGCGCAACTATTTGTAACTGATATAAATCAAGATTCAGTAGAACGTGTAGTTAATGACTTTGGTGCAACATCGGTAGGTATTGATGAAATTTACGATCTTGATGTTGATGTGTACGCACCTTGTGCGCTTGGCGCAACGGTTAACGATGAAACTATACCACGCCTTAAAGCAACGATTATTGCAGGTTGTGCAAATAACCAATTAGCACAATCTCGCCACGGTGAAGTACTTCGTGAAAAAGGTATTTTGTATGCACCCGATTACGTTATTAACGCTGGTGGCATTATTAATGTGTATTACGAAACTGCACCTCAAGGCTACAGTGAAGCGGCGTCTAATAAACATGTTGAAGGCATATACGATACGCTTACTGAAATTTTTGCGCGTAGTGAAAAAGAGCAAAAATCAACGCATTTGATAGCCGATGAGTTAGCGCAAGAGATTATTAAAAACGGTCTTTAATTTAGCTCTATTATTTTTAAAAAGGCGTACTTTGGTACGCCTTTTTTGTTTATACTTTATGGCGTTACCTTTAACCGTATGGATAATATGACTAATACAAACGCCTTAATGGAGCCAATTGATTTTGATACTTGGCCTCGCAAGCAACACTTTGAATTGTTTAAAAACTTCACCCAGCCATATTTTAATGTGTGTGTAACACTTAACGCCAAGCCTTTATTTGAATATTGTAAACAAAATAAACTGTCTTTTTTTCAAGCATATGTGCATACCACACTAACAGCATGCCACGCCTATAACCCGATCATGCTAAGGATTATCAATGAGCGTCCATGGCGCTTAAAGCAAGTTAGAGCGAGTGTGGTAGAGCTTGCCAGCGATGATTCGTTTATATTTAGTTATTTTAATTATTCATCTTGCTTTGAAGCTTTTTCTCAACACGCGACCACTATAAGTGCCAATGCTAAATCTCAACCGTTATTTTCTCAGGCATTCAATCAAACCGAAGGACAGGCTGATTTGATACATATTTCAGTGCTGCCATGGCTGAACTTTAGCAGTTTTTCGCATGCCTTTAGTGAAGGGAAATGTTTAGGCATTCCTAAGTTTGTGTTTGGTCAATATAATAAAACCACGGGACTAATGCCGTTTTCGATTGATGTGCATCATTCTTTAATGGACGGTTTACACGTCGCAGCGTTTATAAGCGTATTACAAGATAATATTAACAACTTTTGTAAAGATTAATTAAATTTAGTTAATGCAATGTGTTTATTCGCTATGGTAGTATTTTTAATTAAATAGGTGGGTATAAGTTAATTTGTAACGATTAGCTGATCCGTTTAAAGCATAACGCTTTAATAACTTATTAAAAGGTGTCTTTAGCACGTATTATTTGTTGTTGACGCTATTGTTTAGTTTAAATTAAAGCGCTTGTTAGCGCTTAAACAAAGCATAGTGTATTCACCCCGTGCGTATAGGGATTTTAGCACTTTGTTGGATATACAGTTTAGATGTGAGCAGTGCCGAGTAAATTCTTTCCCGCTACGCTTAAATAACGTTAAAACGCTTACACAAGTAAAAGAATAACTAAGGCAGTTGATGATGAGACAATTAAGCATTATATGTTCTTTTTTCGTCATGTTTTTATGTGAAGCTCAAGAGCAAACGCGCTTACCGTTAAGCGATTATTTTTCTGAAACATGGAATACTCGCTCAGGACTGCCGCATAACAGTATTAATAGTGTTACTCAAACTCAAGATGGTTACTTATGGGTTGCTACCTGGGAAGGTTTAGCACGGTTTAATGGGCAAGAGTTTACAATACTAACCCGTGCCCATATAAATAATTTACCCGACTCAGGTTTAAGGGCCTTAACACCAACACAAAGCGGTGGGCTATATATAGCGGGCTCGCGAGGTGGGATTAGTTTATATCAACATAGGCAGTGGGACACGCAGCGCTCAGCGTCTACCATGGTTAATCATTTAATAGAAAGTGCTGATAAAAGCCTATGGTTAGCCCTTGAAAACGATGGGGTTTTTTATCGTGAGCACAACAGCGATACCGACCTTGCGATAATTAAAAATGTGAGTGCTTATCGCGTTATAGAAGACAGCGACGGGGTTATTTGGGCTGCAACTAGTGCGGGCCTTTATAAAATAGATAATAAAATACCCACCCTAATGACGCCTCACTTTGGTTTACCCAATGCGCCCGTATACAATTTATTAATTACCCGAGGCGGCTCGCTGATAGTGGGAAGCGAAAAAGGCGCATGGATCAAAATAAATTCGCAGTTTCGGCCTATACATGAACAGCTTGCAAATGAATCAATTTCTAGTTTACTAGAGGACAATCATGGTGATTTATGGTTCGGCACAATTAATAAAGGGGTATTTAGGTTATCACCTGACGGTGTAGAGCAATTAGATGCCAAAAACGGACTGCCAGCCAACCGAATTTTGTCTTTGTTACAAGATAGAGAAAATAGCATTTGGATTGGCACAAACGCGGGATTGTTTCGTCTGCGTGAGTCGCCGTTTTCATCGTGGACCCATAAGAGAGGCTTAGCCGGGGATTATACCCGTACAGTGCTTTCTCACTCTGATGGTAGTTTATGGGTTGGGGGTAGCTCAGGCTTAAACATAATCAAAAACAATCGTGCTATCTTGGTCTCAGGCTCTAAACAAAGCAATCCTTACTCTATACTTAGTTTACACGAAGCACCCGATGGGAGTGTATGGGCTGGCACCTATACCTCGGGTGTTTTAAAAGTAGTCAATAATACCTTTACCCCATTCATTAGTCGTAGCACGGGCCTTGGAAGTAACGAAGTAAGAGCGTTATTATTTGATTCTAAAAACCGTTTGTGGATAGGCTCCGCTATGGGGCTTACGCGCATAAATGAAGATGGCAGCTTAGAGCAATTTACAAATAAAAAAGAGTTACCAAGCGGGTTTATACTCACGCTTAGTGAAGATAACGCAGGTAATATCTGGGTAGGCACCGGCAATGGGGTGGTGGTATTTGATATTGTTAGTGAACACTTTACAACGGTTGAATTTCCGCGTGAGTTTTCTGCTAAATATGCGTTTGGGTTTTATATTGATGATACTTATACCTGGATGGCTACAGATAGAGGCTTAGTACGCTATGAGCTAAAAAGCGGGAAAATGGCCATGCTTGGCTTAGAGCAAGGTTTACCTATCGATAAACTATTTCAAGTGGTGCCGCATAATGGTTCATTTTGGCTTTCGAGCAACCGCGGGATCATTCAAATCGATAAAAATCATATACAACAAATTCTCGATGCGCCTGTGAACGCTAAAACACCTGTGCTTAACTATCAACTGTATGATGAAGGCGATGGCATGTTAAGTGCGCAGGCTAATGGCGGCTCAACGCCTTCGGCTGTAACGCATTACGATGGGAGTATTTGGTTTGCAACTGCTAAGGGGGTAAGTACTGTAAAACCTGCTCGCTTAAAAGCATCAACGCAAATTGCACTGCCGACCATTATTGAAAATATTTTTGTAGATGGTAAGCCTATTGCACTTCCGCTTGAAGGGGAGTCGGTCTTTTTGCCGCCGGGGGTTTCTCGTTTATCGTTTCATTATGCAGGGCTGAGCTTTATTATGCCGCAGCGATTAAACTTTCAAACCCAACTAAAAGGATTTAACGATAAATGGGTTAGTCGCCAGCATATGACCGGTGCTGAGTACACCAATTTACCCCCAGGGGAGTATACCTTTATGGTACGCGCAAGTTACCCTAACGCACATTGGCAAGATAATCAGCAAGCTGTAAATATTGTAATTCAGTCATTTTTTTGGCAAAAAACGCAATTTAAGTTTGCAATATTTGTATTTTTTTTAATGGTGATTTTTGCCATATATAAATACCGTTTATATCACTATAAAAAAATAGAAATAGAGCTGACTAATCGCGTAGAAAAACAAACGCAAGACCTACAAACGCAAGCCAATGCGTTTGCGTACCAAGCAACGCACGACCAACTTACCGATATGCCTAACAGGCGTGCTTTTGATAGTTGGCTTGCCCATAACTTTGCCACTTACAAACAGCAAAACCGACCCTTAGCCATAGCCATACTGGATATTGATCACTTTAAGCGAATTAACGATAACTGGTCGCATATAATTGGTGACAAAGTGATTTGTACTATTGCAGATCTGCTTAAAAATGGCTGCCAAGAAAACCAGCATATAGCACGATGGGGCGGTGAAGAGTTTACCATTGTTTTTGCAGATAAAACCGCTGGCGAAGCAAAAATGATATGTGAAGCACTGCGCGAGAGCATTGCACAACATGACTTTTCGGCTATTGGTGAGGGGTTAAGTGTAACAGCGAGTTTTGGTTTGTCTGACTCAACCAACGTGGGTGATTACGACCGTCTTTTATCGCGAGCAGATCAAGCCTTATACAAAGCTAAAAATAGCGGACGAAATTGCACAGAAATTATCTGATTGAAAATGAGTGCAGGCGCACATATTAATAAGAGACTAACTTATTTTGGATGTCCCCATGATAAACGGGCTACTCATTTTTGCTTTGGCTATTTTTGTTGTAATTTATTGGCGCTGGCAGACACTACAAAACTGGCTTTGGAATAAAAAATATAAAAACGCGGTTTTAAACTCTCAACAAAAAGAAATACTCTTTCGTTGCATGCCTATCTATAAAAAGATGACGGACAACGACAGAGCAAAGCTTGAGCGCCACATAATATGGTTTTTAAGCGAAAAGCGCTTTTTAGGCCGAGACGGACTAAAGCTAACCCCCGCCATGAAGCTGATAGTTGCTGCTGATGCCTGTGTATTAGTGCTTAATAAACCTTGGCCACTTTATAAAAACGTAAAAGAAATCTTACTCTACCCTAGTGCGTATTACGCGCCGCAATCTACACGAGATAGTGCTGGGCTGGTTAGTTACCACAACGCTGTGCGCTTAGGTGAGTCGTGGCCTGGTGGCACATTAGTGCTGAGTTGGCACGATGTACTAGAAGGCAACCGTTTACCAAGCGATGGCCATAATTTAGTGTTTCATGAATTTGCCCACCAGTTAGATCAAGAAACCGGAAAAACCACTGGCACTCCATTACTAAAAACCCCCAATGCTTACAAAGAGTGGGCCCGTGTTTTTAGCCGTGCTTTTGTACAGTTAAAAAGTCATGTTGCTTATAACATGCCCCATGTTATTCATAGTTATGGGGCAACCAACGAGGCTGAGTTTTTTGCTGTACTCACAGAGACCTTTTTAGAAAAGCCAGCGCAGCTTAAACAACACGACCCTGAAATTTATAGAATGCTGGTGGATTACTACCAATTTGACCCCATAGTTTGGCATTAATTTTTGGTGCTTGGTCTGATATCGCTGGCAAGTTAGCGCTGTTTTTGTTGCAATCGTGTTAGAGAGTTTAACTGCAATAATAACAAGCGAGAAATGCATGAAAAAAATGCTTCACACTGCACTGGCTTTATCAGTCGCCCTAGCAATAGGTCAGCCTTACGCAAACGAAGATCAAGAAAAGTGGCTGGTAGACTCACCAAAAGGTGAGTTTTTAGATGCAACCATTAGTACCGAGCAAGGCACATGGATGAACATTGATGTTAGTCCTGATGGCAACACGCTAGTTTTTGACTTACTTGGCGACATTTACACTATGACTATAAGCGGAGGTGAAGCAACTAAACTCACCTCAGATATTGCTTGGCAAATGCAACCTCGCTTTAGCCCAGATGGTAAACACATTGCGTTTACCTCAGATCAAGGCGGTGGTGATAATATTTGGATTATGGATGCTGATGGTAGTAATCAACACGCTGTGACTGATGAAACCTTTAGACTTTTAAACAGCCCCGCATGGAGTCCTGATGGCGATTACCTTGTTGCACGTAAACACTTTACCGCTAGTCGCTCACTAGGGGCTGGAGAAGTGTGGCTTTATCACAAAGCCGGTGGTAAAGGTGTTCAGCTTACTAAACGCGAGAACGACCAAAAAGACTTAGGTGAGCCAATGTTCTCGCCAGATGGGCGCTATGTTTACTTTTCTCATGATGCAACGCCTGGTAAAACCTTTCACTACTCTAAAGATTCTGTTGCCGGTATTTATAAAATTAAGCGCTTTGACCGACAAACCGGCGAAATTGAAACAATTATTGAAGGAATGGGCGGTGCAATAAGACCGACTCCTTCACCTGATGGCAAAAAGCTTGCCTATATAAGACGTGATGATTTTCAAACCAGCTTGTACTTATACGACCTAACCAATGGCGAGCACACTAAGCTTTATGACAAGCTTGAACGCGATATGCAAGAAACCTGGGCTATTCATGGTGTTTACCCGACAATTGCTTGGACTCCAGATAACGAAGAGCTTGTGTTTTGGGCTGGCGGTACAATTCATAAATTAGCCGTTGATGATAAAACAGTCGCCCCAATTGACTTTAAAGTACAAACCACTAAAAAGCTTCAAAAGGCAGTACGCTTTACACAAGATTTAGATACTGATGAGTTTGACGTAAAAATGCTGCGTAACGTGCAGGTTAGCCCCGATGGCGAAACCGCTATTTTTGAAGCATTAGGGTATATTTATAAACGCGATTTAGACTCAGGTAAAATTAAGCGCTTAACTAAACAAACCGATCATTATGAGCTGTTCCCGCAGTACTCCCGCGATGGCAAAAAGGTTGTTTACACCACGTGGAATGACAGCAAGCAAGGCACTGTGCGTGTTGTCTCTGCGCGCAGTGGTCGTGGTGATACTATTACAACGCAACCGGGTAAATATGTAGAGCCAACGTTTAGCCCCGACGGCAAAACGGTCGTTTATCGTAAAGCCACCGGCGGAAGTATTTTAAATCCTAAGTGGTCGCTTAACCCGGGCGTTTATAAAGTAAGTGCAAAAGGGGGAGAGAGCGAGCTTATTTCTAAAAGTGGTTATCAACCTCAGTTTGGTAGTACCAATGACCGTGTATTTATCATGAGCCCGTGGCCTAAGCCTACCTTAAGTGTTGTGGAGCTTGAGAGTAAAAAGATACGTAAGCTTTATGAGTCGGAGCATGCTACTGAATTTCGAGTTTCACCAGATGGTAAATACTTAGCGTTTGCAGAGCGTTTTAAAGTATTTGTTACCCCGCTGGTGCAAAGCGGTTCACCTATCACAATAAGCCCTAAAGATAACAAGTTTCCTATTGAGCAGCTGTCTGTACGTGCGGGTGAAAACATAAGTTGGAGTGCTAATAGTAATAAGCTGTACTGGAGCTTAGGCCCCGAGCTATACCATGCAAGCCTTGATGGCATGTTTGCTATAAACAATGCAGACGAGGCCGACTTTAAAGTTAAAAGTGGCGAAAACATTAGCTTTAGTAAAAAAATGGCCGCGCCAAAAGGTATGATTGCTTTAAAAGGGGCAAACATTATTACCATGAATGGCGAACAGGTCATTGAAAACGGCGTTATAATTACCGATGGTAAACACATTAAATCGATTGGCAAAGTGGGTGAGGTTACTATTCCTAAAGATGCCGATGTTATTGATGTTACAGGTAAAACAATTATGCCTGGGATTGTTGATGCGCACGCACATGGCTCTCAGGCAAGTGATGAAATAATCCCACAGCAAAACTGGAAAAACTTCGCAGGTTTAGCGCTCGGTGTTACCACAATTCATGACCCATCAAACGATACATCAGAGATTTTTACTGCCAGTGAATTGCAAAAGGCCGGCATGATTGTTGGGCCACGAATTTTCTCTACCGGCACTATTTTATATGGAGCAAATATGCCTGGTTACACCTCGCATATTGACTCTTTAGACGATGCTAAATTTCATTTAGAGCGCCTTAAAAAGGTTGGGGCGTTTAGTGTTAAATCGTATAACCAGCCGCGCCGCGAGCAACGCCAGCAAGTTATTGAAGCAGGGCGAGAGCTGGAAATGATGATAGTGCCAGAGGGCGGCTCACTGTTACAACATAATTTAAGCATGGTTGTTGATGGCCATACGGGCATTGAGCACTCAATTCCGGTTGAGAATATTTACGATGATATAAAACAATTATGGTCGCAAAGTGATGTAGGTTACACACCAACACTTGTTGTCGCCTATGGCGGAATTTGGGGGGAAAACTACTGGTATGACAAAACCGACGTGTGGAATCATCCGCGTTTAAGTAAATTTGTGCCTAAAAATCAATTATTACCGCGCTCTATGCGCCGAGTAAAAGCGCCCGATCATCACTATAACCACTTCAATAACGCCCGTGTTGCTAAAGAGCTGCAAGATTTAGGTGTACTGGTAAATTTAGGTGCGCATGGGCAACGTGAGGGCTTAGGTGCCCACTGGGAGATGTGGATGTTTGCTCAAGGCGGTATGAGTTCACTTGAAGCAATTAGAGCCTCTACGCTTGACCCTGCTAAATACTTAGGGCTTGATAAAAATATAGGCTCGTTAGAAGTCGGTAAGCTTGCCGATTTAATAGTTATTGATGGCGATCCGCTGAAAAATATTCGCGATTCAGATAAAGTCGATTATACCATGATCAATGGGCGCTTATTTGATGCAAGCACAATGAACGAAGTGGGTAAAAAGCCGCGAAAGCCACTTTATTTTGAAAAGCTATAATTGTAATACACATTTTAAAAGCGGCTATTAGCCGCTTTTTTTAGCTCAAAATAAATTATTTAATAAAGCGAATTGATAGAAGGTGATAAATAGGCATAAAAAAACCGCTTAACGCGGCTTTTTTATCAATCACATGGTGTTTAAACAACACCGCGCGGTAAGCGACAGTCGTGATCTTTACTTGCAAGCTCAACAATCCAAAGCTCTTCAGCTGTGTAGCCGTCTTCGCTTTGTGTTACAACAGTAAACGGTGCCGTTTTTTGTGCTTTAACAGGCGCAGCCGCTTTAGTTTTAGTTTTTTTCGCAGGCGCTTTTTGCTCAGCTTGTGCAGGCGATGTGCCAGCGCTTAGTTCTTTCGTTAGCTCTGCTACATCAGCTAGGCGTAAGTTTTTGCCACCATCGATGCTGTACCAGCCTGGTTTTGTAGTAATTTCAGGTTTTTTACCATTGGCAGCTTCATATGCAGCTTCAAAGGCAGATAAAACTTCTGTTTTGTCTAGTTTGCTCATCAGAGACCCTATACGTTGTGAACACAGATAAAGAAGCCGTATTTATACCTATTTTCCAACTGTTTTTCAATTTTTTGCGATTTTCCTTCCATTTTAGCCCCATAAACGCCAAAATTTGCACAAAATTCAGTGCTGAGTAAGGTAATAAGTATGCAACGTAGAGAATTTAACCAACTATTAAACGACATTTTAAAACCTCAGACAATTAAAGATTTTTGCCCGAATGGGCTGCAAGTCGAAGGTAAAAACGAAATCAGAACGATTGTTACGGGGGTAACTGCAAGCCAAGCACTCATCGATACAGCAATAGAAAAAAAAGCCGATGCGATTTTAGTTCACCATGGTTATTTTTGGAAAGGTGAATCGCAGCCTATTACCGGCATGAAAAAACGCCGTATAGGGGCCTTATTAGCGCACGATATTAATTTATTTGCTTATCACTTACCGCTTGATATTCACCCTGTTATAGGTAACAACTCCCAGCTGGCTAATTTGCTCGATATCGAAATAGAGACAGGGCTTGAACCCGTAACTAATAGCGTTGCTATGAAAGGACGGTTAAAAACTCCACTTACAGGTAGCGAGTTTGCAAATAAAATAGCTAAAGTTTTAAACCGTGAACCATTAAGTAGTGTTGTACGCGATGAAAAAATTAACACCATTGCGCTGTGTACAGGAGGCGGGCAAGGTTATATCGATTTAGCAGCAGAGCAGGGAGTTGATGCATACCTAACGGGTGAAGCATCAGAACAAACGATTCATAGCTCGCGAGAGCAAAATATAGACTTTTTTGCAGCAGGGCATCATGCAACCGAACGGTACGGAATTAAAGCGCTTGGTGAGCTACTTGCTAAAGAGCATGGTTTTGATGTGAGTTTTATAGATATAGATAACCCAGTATAAATGTATATACTCTACAGCGCCTCTGGGTTTATCCAGCGGCGCACACTTATCCAAGCATTCCCAATCACTTCATGGGCATATTGCGTTACTACACGTAATGCCTCAGCATTTGGTATAAATTGTTTATACAAAGGTAAAGCCGCAAAATTGTGATAATCCGTAGCGGCAGGAATTACCTTAACACCTTGGGCATTAAACAAGTTTTTTGCGCGCGGCATGTGTAGCACAGACGTAACTAGTGCAACTTTAAAATCAACGAGTTTAGGGGCGAGTAGCTTGGCTTCGGCAGCGGTATCCATTGCTTGCGGGTTTTGTTTTATGCGGCTTTTGCTTACTCCTAAATCTGTTGCTACTTGGCTCATTAACGCGCTATTTGTTACTTTATTGTAGCCACCGCCAGACACGATAAGCGTTGCATTAGGGTATTTTTTTGCAAGCTTGACGCCTTCTACCAAGCGAGTAAGCGCACAATTTCCTAACTGATTATTAGCGCTTAAAGCAGGGTTTGGGTTTATATCGCACCCCAGCACAACAATCTTATCAAGGCTAGGGTGTTTTAGTGCATTAAATGCCAGTGATACGGGCTCATTGTGTTTAATCAGTTGATGCGCAGCAAACGGTGTACTTAACACTATAAGCGTTAATATACTCAAACTTGCGAGCACTAAAGCAGGCTTACGTCCACGAAACGCTAAAACTAGCATTACAAACGTAAGTAAACCAAATAGCGGGAGCGGCATAATTAAGCCACCTAATAACTTTTTTAATTCAAACATAACAAGCAACATAAAACCCAATAGGCCTTATGTTACTTATTCGTTTGTGATTTATCGACCGTTATTTTGCTTACAGGTATTTAAAAAATGCCGATAAACGGGGTTGTCTTTCATGTCTCTTTTCATTGCTAGGTACATAGGGCGGGTTAGGCCTAGTGCTCCAAGCGGAATTGATTTAATTAAACCTTGGCTTTCGTAAGGTGTTACCAACCAATCAGGCAGCGCTGCTACACCCATTCCTGCACTCACAAGCTGAAAAATTAATAAGCCTTGGTCTACATTTTTTAAGGTACCGTCAAAGCGGGCATTTTGAATAAAGTGTTTAAATATATCTTGTCGCTCGCGGGGAATAGGATACGAAATAATGGTTTCGTTTTTTAAATCAAGCGCCGTTACATATGCTTTTTTAGCTAGGTCGTGATCAGGGGCGACGATAAGCTTTAATTTAAAATCAAATAAGTGAGCGTATTCAAGCTTATCAGGTTCACGTATATCTGAGGTCAATACTAAATCGAGCTCATCATTGAGTAAATCAGGTATAGCGTCGTAGCTAAAGCCGCGTTCGTAGTCAATTTTAATGTCTGGCCAAAAATTATTAAATTCTTTAATAGTAGGCAGCAGCCAATGAAAACATGCATGGCATTCAACACTTAAGCGCAGTTGGGAAATAGGTTGATTAAGGCTTTCTTTTAAACGGCACTTCGTGGCTTCTACTTTAGGCAAAACGTCGTTAGCAAGTTCAAGTAAAAGCATTCCTTGAGGCGTAAAGCGCACAGGCTGCGTTTTTCTTTCGAATAATTGGCAGTCTAATTTGTTTTCTAAGTCTTTAATTTGATGAGATAAAGCTGATTGCGTTAAAAATAATTCGCGGGCTGTATTAACTAACGATCCGGTGTCTTTTAATGTCGCAATAGTTTTAAGGTGTTTTATATCAATCATCTTTAATAATTCTCAAGGTAAAAGTGAGTTTGGCTCAGATTGACTACATACTACGCCTTTACAAAAAACGTTTCAACGTCTAGATGGCTAAAACAATCCATTAATTACTAATATGCCCCCTTAAAGTTAAATTAACTAATGTGGGTGCTTTACTTATTACTGGTTTGATGAGTTTGCCATGAGTTTAGCTCAAGTTGTTTTATGGGTTATGTAGCTGCGGTGTAAAGCAGCGTTATGGACAGGGGCACTTAATAAATGGCACAGGTTTTTAAGCGGGATAAGTCACTATAGCAATGCGTAGTAACGGGTATGTTTTTAATTGGCTAAAGCTTAAACAGTAATAATATGTTTTTATTGCTTTAAAACTGAGCGCTTAAATAAACGAATGGGTATTACGGGGCTTACTTTTTACACTTTTTGGATGTGAAAAAGTAAGCCTTTGGATAACAGCTACTACAGGGGTTTATTGATAAGTTGAATAGCGCGTTGTGCTGTAACCGGTTTTGACTTTAAAAAGCCTTGTCCGTAATTACATTGAGTGCCTTGTAAAATAGTGAGTTGCTCTTGGGTTTCGATTCCCTCGGCCACGACTTCAAAATTTAATGATTGCGCTAGTGAGAGAATGGCCTCGACTAACGGGTTATTGGTTTTATTGAGGTGATCGATAAAGCTTTTATCTATTTTTAAAATATGGATAGGTAATTGGTGTAAGTAACCAAGCGCTGAGTAACCGGTGCCAAAATCATCTAAGCATAATTTCACTTTAAGTGGGGCAAGCCCTTCTATTATTTGCGTTGCTAAATCAAGGTTAGCAATAAGCCCTGATTCAGTGATTTCTAAACACAACGATCCTAAAGGCAGCTGGTATTTATTATACAATGCGTGAACTTGGGCAACAAAGTCGAGGCTAGCAAAGTGACGCGACGATACATTGACTGTTACTTTTAAAAAGCGATGCCCTAATGTGTGCCAGTGCGCAATGTGTTGTGCAGCGAGGTCAAGCAAGTGCAAATCGAGGTTAATAATTTGCCCGGTGGTTTCGGCAATCGGAATAAACTCATTGGGTGGCACAAACCCTTTTTTAGGATGGTGCCATCTCACTAATGCCTCAAAGCCGACAACTTCGCTTGTCGCTATAGTAAAAATAGGTTGAAAATAAAGCTCAAATTCGTTGTGTTCAATGCCGTGTTGTAAGTCGTTTTCTATATCAGCATGTGTTTTGAGCTTTTTACGCATGGTGTTATTAAAAAACTTAACCTGGCCACGCCCGCTTGATTTAGCTTCGTACATAGCGGCATCGGCTTGCTGTAATAGCAAATAGGCTTTATCGTCGCTGCTTTCACTAAAGGCTATGCCAATGCTGGTTGATGCTTGTAATAAGTGACTATCAACATTTAGTGGCTTAGCAAGCGCTGTATTTATTCGTTTTAGTGCTTCGCTAACCTGGTTTCGGTGGGTGATATTTTCCATAAAAATGGCAAATTCGTCGCCACCGAGTCGTGCAAATGTATCGGTGTTTCTGACGGTGCCTTTTATGAGCTCACAAATTTTAATTAAAAAATGATCGCCAACCTCATGACCAAGCGAATCATTTATACTTTTAAATCGATCAAAATCTAAATAAAGCAAGGCATGGCTCGTGCCTTTTTTAACACGTGATAAACGCAAAATAGCATGTTTAATACGCTCAATAAGTAACGAGCGATTAGCAAGCCCTGTTAACTCATCGTGCAACGCTTTGTGTTCAAGCTCTTGCCTTGCAAGCTGCCTATCTATGGCCATACTAATTTGCCTACTTACGTAGGTTAAAAGGGCACTGTCGTGCTCGCTATAGTGCAACTTTTTATCGTAACTTTGAACAACGATTACACCGCTTATCCTATCATTCGCTTTAAAAGGTACACCTAGCCAAGATTCCGAAAGACGACCTACAAGTTTAAAGTCGCCATTGTCTATATGTTGCTGATAATCGTTTTGGTTTAATAGCAGCGCACTGTCTGATTTTAATAAATAATACGAAGCTGTATCTTTTAATTGTTCTTTTGATATTTTTTTATGTGCATGTGTTTGTATGCCTTCTTCAACAATGTAAACCAAATCGAGTATGTCTATTTGCTTATCGTAAAGAGCAATAAAAAAGTTATCGGCTGGCAGTAAGCTATTTATTATGTTGTGGAGTGATTCAAAAAAGGTATCTAGGTTACTGGCTTTATACGTTAAATTAGCTATTTGTAGTAAGCTGTTTTCAAGCTTTTGGGCGTCGTTTAACTGATTTACTGTGTGCTTTAAGCTATTAACTGTGTTTACTTGATTTAGTTTTGCACTGAGCAAATGCGCAACCGTGGTTAAAATTTCCAAGTGGGCGTTCGTGAAATAGTTTTTTATTGGGTGTTCACAATCAATCACCCCTAAAACCTGATCTTTGTATATAAGTGGCACGCACAGCTCTGACTGGGCAGGGCGCTCATCAGCAATGTAGCGGGGGTCTTGCGTTACGTCACCAATAATAATAGCGGTGCCCGTACGGGCTACATAACCGGTTATACCTTCGTTAAAGCCAATTATTTTGCGCTCCGCTTGGTACTTGTCTCGCGAATGAGTTATCCCCATCGAGGCAACTTGATTGAGCAGCAGGCGCGTTTCATCAGCCAGGTAAATCACGCAATCAACAAACCCGAGGCGGTTAACTACTTGAGTGGTTACATACTCAAATAATTCTTCTAAGGTATCGAGCTGTAATAAGCTAGAAGAGAACTGATTGATTATGCTTAGCTGCTCGGTTTTAATTTCGAGCGCTTTATAAGTATCGAGGTGATTCGACATAAGGTATTTTTATTCTTTTTATTTGTATTAGCAGTGATAAGTTAACCCAAATTTAAGGCAGGTTCAAAATAAAACGCTTAAATGGCGGTATTCGTCGTTAAACTTAAACTCAATCGTATTTTGCAGCCTCAAAGAAGGGAATAAATTAGATAACACTTTACTAGATCTTCCCATATGCCTATGATCGGATAAATTCAGCCGTGGAAAAAAGTAATGAGCATTAATAGTAATTTAAAAAACACATTAACCATAACTCGTCCTGATGATTGGCATGTCCATTTACGCGATGGTGAGCAACTTAAAGATACAGTACGCGATATTAGCCGCTACATGGGCCGCGCCATCATAATGCCAAACCTAGTACCGCCAGCAACCAGCACAGATTTAGCGCTAGCATATCGAGAGCGAATTATGGCAGCGGGGCCGCAAGGCAACTTTGAACCGCTAATGGTGCTTTATCTAACTGATAAAACCACACCTGAAGAAATCAAAAAAGCCAAAGCAACTGGTAAAATTGTTGCTGCAAAGCTTTACCCTGCTGGGGCAACCACTAACTCAGACTCAGGGGTTACCTCAGTAAAGAATATTTATCCTGTACTAGAAGCGATGCAAGAAGTGGGCATGCTATTATTAGTGCATGGCGAGGTGACTGATTCATCAATAGATATTTTTGACCGTGAAAAAGTATTTTTAGAGACAATTTTAGGCGATGTTGTAGCGGACTTTCCAAATCTAAAAATAGTGCTAGAACACATTACAACAAAAGATGCTGTTGATTTTGTAACAGCCGCTCCACAAAATGTAGCCGCAACGATTACCGCGCATCACTTATTGTATAACCGTAACCATATGTTAGCAGGTGGCATACGCCCACATTATTACTGTTTACCTATTTTAAAGCGTAATATTCATCAACAAGCTTTAATGGCTGCTGCGGTAAGTGGTAATAAAAAGTTCTTCTTAGGCACTGACTCAGCACCACATTATAAAGATAAAAAAGAAGCTGCTTGTGGTTGTGCTGGCGCCTATACAGCCCATGCTGCTATTGAGCTTTACGCAGAGGCTTTTGAAGAAGCAGGGGCGCTGGATAAACTGGAAGGATTTGCAAGTCATTTTGGCCCTGACTTTTACGGCCTTGCTCGTAACACCGATACTATCACCTTGGAGAAAAGTCCTTGGCAAGTACCAGCTAGCTATACTCTTGGTGACTCGAAAGTTGTGCCTATTAAGGCAGAAGCTACAATTGACTGGCAGGTTAAATAAAGTACATTAAATGTATATTATAATAAGGCCGTATAGCTTGCTGTACGGCCTTTTTTTGCTTGTAATTTAGCCTTTGCACTCTGTCTTAACGCTACTTGCAACTCTCTTTATTTGCAAAGCTGACTACCCAAACACGATTTGTTACAATTACAAGTTAAAAATTTACTGTTTATTAAGCAATTTAAGCTTTAAAAATAACCACTTATGTTTATCTCTTTAATTATCTTTGTTCTTAGCAAATAAATCTCAATTAATAGAGCCAAAAAAATATTAATGTGTTAACCTTAACTTGCTTTGAGTTTTTGCGTATTGAATTTACGGATATTGTGCTGCGTTTAAGGTTACCGGTTAGGTTAAAACTTGTTCCTGTACTATACCTCCAGAATTTTGGGCACTGACTCAGGGAGGATATAGCCATAATAATATGGCTGAATTTTAATTATTGACTTACAGGAAAATTTAGTATGTCGGTTACTGGTAAAGTAAAATTTTTCAACGAAGCTAAAGGCTTTGGTTTCATTGAACAAGAAAATGGTCCTGACGTGTTTGTACATTTCAGCGCAATCACTGGTTCTGGTTTTCGCACTCTTAGCGAAGGTCAAGCAGTGACTTTCAGCATCAAACAAGGCCAAAAAGGCCCTGAAGCTGAGAACGTAGAAGTAGCATAATTTAATTATGTGAACCTTAGTTCATCTTGGTGAAGCAGTTTTCTGTTTCACCATAATTCTTAAAAAAATTCCCCTTCTTAGTTTTCACTCTCGCTCTACAGTAAAGCATTTAGTTTTGCAGTTTACCTCTCTTAATAGTTTCTACATTAAACATGCTTAGTTTTTCCTAATTAATAGCTAACTCTTCTTTGAACAACGGCGCTGTTTAATACATTAGCGAGTTGCAGCCAACGCACTCTCATCAAAATTAAACAATACACACTATGTCTCAACAAACTGTAAAATAACGGCCGTTGTAGGGGCTTTAATAGCGTTTTACTTTGGATAAGAATAATTAAAGCTTATTAACTTATTTGCAGTAATATTTATACATACGCCACAAGGGCTTTTAAATAGCCTTATTTTTATACGATAAAGCGTAGGATTTATAAGATAAGCTGTATTTTTAGCCTAATTTAATTAAATTTAGTTCATTAATTTGTCACATATTTATTATTTTTGTTTTTTTTTAAGGTGTAATTCAGTTTAGTTAAGATGTTGCATTTTTGTTTCGCGTAAGTGTCTAATTTTTAACTAGTGTTTAATTTTAAAGGGGCTATATAATACTAAGGCAGCTTGGTGGTGGTTACATTTATGTTAACGGTATTTTTTATGGTACTTTAGTTTTAGCTTTTTCACGGTATTTATTTACTTAGAATAGCTAACATCAAGTTGACAGGGCGTATTGCATTTAGCATTATTGGAGGGTTGATATCTATTAAAAGATATCAGGGTTGTCATCCTTAATCAGGTTGATAATTAAATTATAAAAGTAACATTACTTAATTGGTTGGGAACTATGTCTGTTAAAATCAGAAAGAGTCTTGTAGCATCTGCGTTGGTTGGCGCTTTTGCATTTGCAAGCAGCAATGTGATTGCAGATCCTTTGAATGACGTGCAAAAAGCAGGTCAGCAAATTCAAAAGGCTGCTGTTAAGTCTCAAACTAAAATTGACAACGTATACGGTCAAACTCAAGAGCTAATCGCTGAGTACCGTAGTATTGTTGATGAGACTGAACTTATGAAAGTGTACAACGATCACGTA
Source organism: Pseudoalteromonas sp. S3785 (assembly GCF_005887365.1). Lineage (NCBI taxonomy): Bacteria > Pseudomonadati > Pseudomonadota > Gammaproteobacteria > Alteromonadales > Pseudoalteromonadaceae > Pseudoalteromonas > Pseudoalteromonas sp. S3785. The sequence goes on from NZ_PNCT01000057.1 coordinate 29,336, forward strand.
GCACGTTTGGTCGCTGACCAAAATGCATCAATCGAATCGTTTGACCGTCAAATCGCTACTATTGATAACACTAAACAAAACGTTGTGCCTTTGATGTATCGCATGATCGATACGCTTGAGCAATTCATCAAAGCGGACGTTCCGTTCAATCTTGATTCTCGTCTTGCTCGTGTAGAAAGACTTCGTGAAATCATGGCTTCTGCGTCTGTAACGACGTCTGAGAAATTCCGCCAAGTTCTTGAAGCATACACAGTTGAAACTGCTTACAGCTCAGCTGTAACTGCTTCTCAAGGTACTTTAGAAGTTGATGGTAAAAACATTAACGTTGATATCGGTCGTTTAGGTCGTATCACTTACGTAGCACAATCTTTTGACTTAAAACACGCTTGGGTGTGGGACAACAACACTAAAGAGTGGAAAGAATTAGGTGAAGAATACCTAAAACCAGTTAAAGAAGTGATTCGTATGGCGCGTAAGCAAGCGACACTAGAACTTGTTAAACTACCAATCTTTGGCGCGGAGTAATCGAATAATGAAGAAACTATTTAAAGGTTTTGCTGTTGCAGCAGTACTATCTGTTTCTGCAGGTACCGCGCTTAATGCACATGCAAATACTGATGCTTTAGATAAAATTCTTGAGCAAGTAAAGCAAGAACGTATCTCTGAAGGTAAAATCAATAAGCAACGTGAGCAAGAGTTCTTATCAGAACGTGCTGACAAGCAAGCATTACTTAACAAAGCGAAAAGCCAATTAGCGTCTGAAAAAGCACGCGGTGACAGCTTAGCTAAGCAATATGCACAAAACGAAAATACATTAGCTGAAAAAGAGCAAGCGCTTCAAAACGCACAAGGTACTCTTGGTGAAATGTTTGGTGTTGTACGTCGTGCAGCGCAAGACGCTATCGGTTCTATCGAAGCTTCATTAGTAAGTGCTGAAAAGCCAGGCCGTGCAGAAGTACTTCGTTCATTAGCAGCTGCTAAAGAACTTCCAACAGTTCGTGAACTTGAAGAACTTTGGATTGCACTTCAAACAGAAATGACTGAGTCAGCAAAAGTTTCTACTTTTGAAACTGAAGTGTCAGGTCTTGACGGTAACTCTACAGTTAAGCAAGTAACACGTATTGGTAACTTTAACTTAGTTACTGACGAAGGTTACTTAATCTACTCGCCAGAGACAAAATCTATTCAGCCTTTAGGTAAACAACCTGATAGCTACATTTTAGATGGTATCTCTGCTCTTGAAGGTACTTCTTCTGATAATTACGCTGGCGTATACATTGACCCGACTCGTGGTGCAATCTTACGTATCAACACGCAGAAGAAAACGCTTATGGAATACTACGAGCAAGGTGCTGAAGTTGGTTACATCATCACGGTTTTATTAGCTGTTGGTCTACTAATCTTCTTAGTACGTTTCGTTGACTTAGCGCTTACTACTTCTAAGATCAAGTCTCAGCTTAAAAACTTGTCTACACCGAATACAAACAACCCACTGGGTCGTATTCTTAAAGTGTACCATGACAACAAGAGCCAAGACGTTGAAAACCTTGAGCTTAAACTTGATGAAGCTATCTTACGTGAAACGCCACGTGTTGAAGCTGGTATCAACATCATCAAGATTCTTGCTGCAATCGCACCGTTACTTGGTCTACTAGGTACAGTAATCGGTATGATCTTAACGTTCCAAACAATCACATTGTTCGGTACGGGCGATCCGAAGATCATGGCTGGTAACATCTCTCTAGCTCTTGTAACTACAGCGCTAGGTCTAATTGCTGCACTACCACTTATCCTACTTCATTCAATTGTTGCAGGTCGTAGTAAGTCAGTATTACATATCCTTGATGAGCAAAGCGCGGGTATCGTTGCTACTCACGCGGAGAAGGAGAAAGCCTAATGCTAGTCCTGATGGAGATATGGGAATCTATCAGGGATTTTGTTGGCACAGGCGGCCAGGTATTATACGTGGTCGCGATAGCACTCTTTCTTATGTGGGTTTTAATGATTGAGCGCTATTGGTTCCTACTTGCTGAATTTCCTCGTTTAACGAAGGATATTGTAGCAAAGTGGGATGCCCGCCAAGACACTACGTCTTGGTACGCACACAGAATCCGTGAAGCATGGATTTCTGAAGCGTCTGAAAAATTAGATCAGCGTATGTTGTTGATTAAAACATTAGTAGCTGTTTGTCCTTTAATAGGCTTACTTGGAACTGTAACGGGTATGATCGCGGTTTTTGAAACCATGGCAACCCAAGGTACTGGTAATGCACGTTTAATGGCATCAGGTATTTCAATGGCAACAATCCCAACAATGGCTGGAATGGTTGCGGCACTATCTGGAGTTTTCTTTAGCTCACGCCTTGAGGCAAGAGCGAGAATGGTGAAAGCCAAACTTGTAGATAGCATGCCTCATCACTAGAGAGAGAATTAAATATGGCACGTAAACAACGTTTTCGTGAAGAAGAAGAAGCAGCGGTAGATATGACGCCAATGCTTGACATCGTATTTATCATGCTTATTTTCTTTATCGTAACTACATCGTTCGTTAAAGAGGCTGGTATCGAGGTCAATAAACCTAAAGCGGCCCAAGCTACGAAGCAAAAAAATGCTAACATTTTTGTTGCTATTCGCAGTGATGGTGCTATCTGGATTGATAAACAGCAAGTTGATGTTGAACGTGTTTCAGCAAAAATCGAAAGTTTATTAGCAGAACAACCTACTGATGTTGTGATTTTGCAAGCTGATAAAGAAGCAAAACACGGCGTAGTGGTTAAAGTTATGGACCAGATCAAAGCGACAGGTGATAACCTGAGAATTTCAATAGCTGGAGATCAGTAATGATTCGTTTTCTGTTTTCACTGATTGCAGGTGGGGCAGTTACTTTCGGCTTGTTCTACTTCATGGCTTACCTCATCTCTGGTGGGGCTGACCGTAATACTGAACAAAAAGAGCAGATCATAGTCGAAATAATGACGAATCCGCCTGAATCTAAGGTGCAGGAGAGGAAGCGTGTTCCGCCTCCGCCTCCGCCACCGCCAAAGCAGCCGCCTAAACCGCAGCCGCCACAGCCGGAGAATAACAATCCTAACCCTGGTGCTATGTCATTTAACATGGGTAGCATTGATGTAGGAAGTTCGGCTGGTGGACTAAGTGGTCCAGGTGCATTTGGACGAGATGGTGATGCGACACCTATCGTTCGTATTGAACCAAAATATCCAACGCAAGCAGCGCGTGATGGTAAAGAAGGTTGGGTACAACTTTCGTTCACAATTGATGAGTTAGGTGGCGTAACTGACGTTCAAGTTATTGACGCAGAACCGAAACGTATCTTTGACCGTGAAGCTAAACGTGCACTGCGCAAGTGGAAATACCGTCCTAAAATTATTGACGGTAAACCACAGAAACAAGTTGGTTTACAAGTTCAACTAGACTTTAAACTTAACCAAGGCTAAGGAGGCGAGTAATGAGAAATTTATCTAAAGTAACTGCTCTTGCAATTCTTATGTCTGTGTCAGGTGCAGCTATTACTGCACCTGTATTAGCAGCGCCGGATTACGCTAAAATTGAAGAGCGTAAAAAAGCCAAGACTAAAATCATGGGCGAGCGTACTGGTAAAAAGGTAATTAAAGCGTTTGACTTGTACAATGAAGACAAAATTGATGAAGCAATTGCCTTGTTAAAAGAGATTGACGCATCTAACGACTTTGATAAAGCGACTGTAAATCGTTACCTAGGTAGCATGTACGCGCAAAAAGAGAAGTACGATGAAGCGATTAAATACTCTAGACAAGCGGTTGCCCCTGATATTTTAAACTTCGCAGATCACGAGCAAACATTAAAGCTATTAGGTGATTTATACGCAGGTACTGAAAAGTTTCAAGAAGCCAAAAAAGCTTATACTGCTTGGATGGACTTCACCGGCGAAGAAGACCCTAAAGTGTACACTCGTATTGCGCAAGCTAACTATCAGTTAGGTCAGTTTCGTGATGTTTTTGAACCTGCCGACAAGGCAATCTCATTACAAAAGGAGCCTAACAAGGCGCCTTACCAATTGAAATTAGGTTCTTACTTTGAACTTAAAGACTACGCCAACATGGTGAAAATTGGTGAAGAGATTGTACGAGTTTGGCCAGATGACAAAAAAGCCTGGGTTAGTTTAGGTAAATATTACCTACAAACCGAAGACTACGCCAAAGGTCTAGCGACCATGGAAGTAGCATTTAAAAATGGCTATTTTGAAGCGGAAGTAGATTACAAAGTACTTTCTAACTTTTACTCTTTAAACGAAATTCCATTTAAAGCGGCTAAAACCCTTGAAAATGCGATTAAAGAAGACAAAGTTAAGCGTACTAAGCAAAATGTTAACGCAATTGCTAGTAACTACCACCGTTCTAAAGACATCGAAAAAGCTGCAAAGTACTACGAAGAAGCTGCTAAATTTGACGACGATGCAGAGCTTTACCGCAAAGCAGGTTCGTTACTTTTACAATCTGAAAACTTTAGTGCTGCTGTTGTTCGTTTGAACAAAGCGTTAGAGCTAGGCTCTGACAAAAAAGGCACCATTTATTCAGATTTAGCTGAAGCGTATTACTACCAAGCTAAATACAAGCAAGCTTATGCTGCTATTACTAAAGCAATGGATGACCCACGCACACGTAAGTTTGCTAAAGGTTGGTCTACATTTATTAAAGATAAAGCCGCTCGCAACGGTGTTAAAATTTAACTTTAATTTGTTTTAGCAATTATATAAAAAGCCCCTATGGGGCTTTTTTTATTGGAATTTATAATGAATAAAACGCATCTTTTGTCTGCCCTATTGGGTCTGTTTTTGGTTGCTTGTTCAAAACAACCACTGCCTTTTGAATCTTATGATGCTGCGCAGCAAAGTATCAAAAGTTTAAATACGGCGCTTAAGCCTGTCGGCGCTGCAGGGGTATCCACTGAACAAGTATTGCCTTTTTCCTCAGCGTATTTATCGCTTCGTCATCAGATGTATCAGCGCCTACAAACAATGACTCTTTCAAACGCGCAAACGCAGCAGCTAAATTACTTAATTATTGCCGAGCGTTTTCCTGAGCGCTTTTTCAGCTGGCCAGCACATGTTAATGTGTTGGACAATCTATTATCAGCGAAAATGCAAAGTACTAATTCTAAACAGGTAATTGAGTGGCTTAAGTTCACTCAAGATCAATTAGACAGTGCGCTGCAAAGCAATTTGAGATTAAACAAGATTGAATTAAACCTCCTGCAGGGTTACTTACAAACGGCATTATTAAAACACGCTAACGCAAACGGTTTAAAAGCTCAGATTGTCGAGTTTCATGATTACTTGGCTCAGTACAAACCAAGGGGCAGCATTGGCTTACGTGGACTTGCTAATGGCAGTGAATGGTATCAAAGTAAACTAAATTACTTCAGTGGGGCAGTTAAGTCGCCTTTGCAATGGGTTGATACTATCAATCAGCATCTTCAAATGAACTCACACACTGCACCTAATTTGAGCTATAACGAGCATCATAGTACTTCGTTTATTAGCCAATATTTAAGCAAGGCGCCAAAAGTAAAAGGGATTGATTGGCAAACTGATTACATGCTGTTGCCCGCTATGGCTAAAAATAGCCAGCTAAGTCCCGAAGATAAGAGGCTAATGCTTGCGCTAATGGAAACCGATGTCGGTATACACTACCATGCATGGACTTTATCTCAGGCAAAAGTGAACTTAGTAAAACGGTTAGCTATTTCAGAGCGCAACGCGCAGTATTTAGTTGAAGATAGTGTACTTTATCCTGGCCACGCTTTTAGTTTTGCTGGGCAATTATTAACGCTTTAAGTGCTTATGTGCGCTTAGCGCACATTTCACAGCGCTGTGTTGCAGGGTCTTGTTTAAGCAAGTGCTCTGCAATTGCTTCTTCGCAGTCGCAGCAATAACCGTATTGACCAATATCAATCTGGCTTATTGCTGCTTCCAATTTTGCCAATCTATTCACTAAGGTTTGATACTCAGGGCCTAAGTTATAAGTGGCAGTATCAAGCCATTCATTGTACTGGCTTGTCAGTATAACGTTACGTAGCTTAAGATGAGCAGGGTGGGAAGACTGATTCAGCATTGCTAATATGGCTGATTTAACGTGAGCTATTTCACTGTGCAGTTGTTGCTGATAAAGCATATTGGTATAACCTTCATTTAGCGTTTCGTTATACCGGTATTATCTGAGCTGTGCTGATTATACGTTATGATTTGAATCAAGTTGCGGAGACTTAGCGTATTTTTTTAAAACCTGCGCGACCTCTCCTTTTACTTTTAGACGTCTTATTTCATCAAAGAGTGAAATGGCTTGAGGGTATTGACGTTTAAGGTAACCTAGCCATTGCTTAGTACGGGAGGCAAAGTATTTTTCATCTTGTGCAGGATCCTGATGAACAGCTGAATGAATCAAATGATAAATTATATGTTCCCACTCTAGGCCGTTATATTGTTCATTATTAACGTGTGCTTTAATTTTTTTCGCTAAATCAGGGTGAGAAAGTGCACCGCGTCCTAGCATTAAATCGCTACACTGACTTCGGGTTTGGCAAAGTAGAGCATCTTCCACTTGCCAAATTTCACCGTTGGCAACCACTGCGATGTTTTTTCCTTTTATCAGCGGGGGGATTTTTTCCCAGTATGCAGGTGGGTTATAACCATCGCGCTTGGTACGTGCATGTATAGCAATACTATCTGCTCCGGCACTTACAACGGCATCTACAATTTCCTGGCTGTTACTATCATCGTCAAAGCCTAATCGTATTTTTGCACTTACTTGGTGTTTACTATCTACCGCATCCCTTACCGCTTTGATTATGTCATACATATGATCAGGGTCTTTAAGCAGTACAGCTCCCCCGCGGCTTTTATTAACCGTTTTTGCAGGGCAGCCAAAATTAAGATCTATACCGTGGGAGCCTAAATCAATCGCTCTGACGGCATTTTCAGCTAAAACGTCTGCCACTTGTCCTAATAGCTGTACGCGCACAGGAGTACCTGCTTTGGTTAAACCGTTATTATTGAGTTCAGGGCAATAGCGATAAAACACTTTTGCAGGTAAACGCCTATCAATCACTCTAACAAATTCTGTTACGCATAAGTCAAAGCCACCAATATCGGTAAGAAGTTGGCGCATTTTAAAATCAACAACACCTTCCATAGGCGCTAAAACAAGTTTCATAGAGTATTTTGACTGAAAAAACGGATGCGTAGTGTACCCGCAAAATGTGGTTTGATAAAACTTAAATTACTATCCATATTTGTTTGTATATATTTAAAAGTAAAAAAAATGAAAATAAATGAAAGTTTTTATCTGTTAGCGGGTCTATTTAATTATACAAGCAACGCATAATTGACAATAATTAGTTTGCGTTATCTTAATACACACTTATATAAGAGAGTCATGCAATGAATACAGTAAAGAAAAACTCAATCGCGTTAACCTTAGGTGCAGTAGTTGTTGGCTCTGCAAGTTTTGCCTCTGCAGATGCACAAGCAAACCCATTTGAATTTCAACAGCTAGTGACCGGATACCAGCTTGATGCGGCAGAAGGTAAGTGCGGTGAAGGCAAGTGTGGCGGCCAA
>NZ_PNCT01000058.1:0-44038 GCF_005887365.1 Pseudoalteromonas sp. S3785
AAACAGACTGATACCAATACGCATAAGAAAGGGAACTAATATGAGGATAGAAAAACGTGTTGATAGCAAGGCAAAAAATTCGCTATTTAGTTGTTCTAAATGAGAGTTTTTTAACGAAGGTAGCGACACGTTTAGCCCCTAAAAATGATTAAGTATTATTGCGGATTGGTATAAGCACTCCCAGCGCTAATTAATCAATACCCAAGCGGCTGATGTTAGGATGACATTGGCCGCTTTTTTATTACTAAAAACCACGTATAAACAAAGTATTTAACGTTTTTATCTGCTAGCAATTTACTCCCCACAACGCTACTATTTAATGAATACGCAGTGGAGATAATTATGAACAGTCAAAGATTAAGCGAATTTGAAGAGTACTTTCAAATAAATGAAAGCATTCGGGTAAACTTATTTGCTGTAGAAAACCAGGCAGTCCCGCAATCTCAACTCGCACTTGAAGACGACATACCTCCTCTATTTAAGCTAGCTAACGAAGTTAGTGAACTTGAACAAGCCTCATTAAGACCTTTAAGAAACTTAGGCGATTTAGCACAAGACCTGGCGTCTTTTTTACAGGCTCAGTCGCGTAAAATTGATTTAATAATGAGCCACATTTTAGCTTCAGAGCAGGCTCAAGATAATGCTATTCAGTGTGATAGCTATGGCGGAGGCGGCATTCGTTTTACCTCTACTGATGTATACGCAATAGGCCAAGCTTTTAGAACAAAGCTATTTTTGCACCACGAAGCCTCAGCCGTTTACTGCTATACAGAAGTGGTGGCCGTTGAAAAGCAAGACAGCGAACACTACCAATACACATTACTGTTTACTGCAATAAGAACCACAGACCAAGAATTAGTTGTAAGAGCCAGCTTACATGCACAAACACGCCAGCTAAAAAAGCGCCAAGAACTCGAGCAAATTGAAGATGATTCAAGCAGCGATAAATAGCTGACATATGCATGTAAAATGCTAAACTAGCGCCACCGTAATTTGTATAAAAACTTCATGAACTTTAGACTTTTACCTGAATGGGCTGAGCAAGACGCCATTATGCTTACCTGGCCCCATGCACAGACCGACTGGGCTGATACGCTTGAACGCGTGGAGCCTGTATATGTTGAGCTTGCAACGCATATCACAGCCGTGCAGCAGCTTGTTATAGTTGCCCATAACGCGGCACTTAAAAGCCACATTACTGCCTTGCTAAAAAAAGCGAATATAGACTTAGACCAAGTGCACTTTGTTGTTACACCAACAAACGATACGTGGGCGCGTGATCACGGCCCTATTACCTGCGCAAATATAAACGACCCTCGCCAACTTAAAATTTACGACTTTATCTTTAATGGTTGGGGTAATAAGTTCGAAAGTGCCCTGGATAATAAAATTAACGCCGTACTGGTTAACAAGCTAGGCAATAAAGCTAATCAATACCAAGCCCTTGATGTAGTACTTGAAGGCGGCGGTATTGAAATTAACGAACACGGTGTACTGCTTACAACCAGCGAGTGTTTACTGAACAAAAACCGCAACCCAGATTTATCATCAGACGATATTGAGTCAATTTTAAAAACGCATTTAGGCGCAACTGACTTTTTATGGGTAGATCATGGCTATCTAGCCGGTGATGATACCGACAGCCACATTGACACACTGGTACGCTTTGCGCCAAATAATACCCTTGTATATGTTAAGTGCGATGCGAAAGAAGATGAGCACTTTAATGCATTAGATGCGATGGAAAAACAGCTACAAAGCTTTAAAACACAAAATAATACCCCATATACATTAATTGATTTGCCATGGCCAAAACCGGTGTTTGATGATGACAACACCCGATTACCGGCAACATACGCAAATTACTTGATTATCAATAATACGGTTTTAGTTCCTACGTATAGCGATGACAATGACGCACTGGCACTCGCGCAAGTTCAAAAAGCGTACCCAACGCACACTATTATTGGCGTTAATTGCCTACCTATTATTGAACAATTTGGTAGCTTACATTGCATTACCATGCAATTACCTCGTGGATTTTTAGCTGGAGCAGCACAATGACAAGCCCTGCAAAATTAACCGTTGCCCTAGTGCAGCAAACTAACAGTGATAATGCCGAGCAAAATATGGCTAAGTCGATTGCTGGTATTCGTGATGCTGCTAAGCAAGGCGCACAGCTTGTGGTTTTACAAGAGCTACATCGTAGTCTGTACTTTTGCCAAACAGAAGATGTGGATGTATTTGACCTAGCCGAAACAATTCCGGGCCCAAGCTCAAATACATTGGGTGAGCTTGCCAAGGAGCTAGGTATTGTTATTGTGGCTTCACTGTTTGAAAAGCGTGCCACTGGGCTTTATCACAATACCGCTGTGGTACTTGAAAAAGACGGCAGCATTGCGGGTAAATACCGTAAAATGCACATTCCTGATGATCCGGGCTTTTACGAAAAATTTTACTTTACCCCTGGCGATCTAGGCTTTGAGCCAATTCAAACCTCAGTAGGTAAATTAGGTGTATTAGTGTGCTGGGATCAATGGTTCCCAGAGGCGGCGCGTTTAATGGCTATGGCTGGCGCTGAGGTATTAATTTACCCAACCGCAATTGGCTGGGATCCCCGTGATGAAAGCGATGAACAAACACGCCAAAAAGACGCGTGGGTTATAAGCCAGCGTGCGCATGCGGTTGCCAACGGCGTACCTGTTATCAGCTGCAACCGTGTAGGCCACGAAAACGACCCTAGCGGACAAAGCGAAGGTATACAATTTTGGGGTAACTCGTTTATTGCAGGCCCTCAAGGCGAAATGCTCTCAGAGGCAAACAATACTGATGAGCAAATTTTAGTAGTAGAACTTGATCAAAAAGCCTCAGAAAACGTAAGACGTATATGGCCGTATTTACGCGACCGCAGAATTGATCACTATCAAGACTTAACAAAAATTTACCGAGACTAAATAACTGCATGGCGTTTGTGAGCAAGCGCCAACTAAAAAATGGAGCACTAAATGGCGTTTGAGCAATGGGCAGCCTTGCCGTGGGTAAAATCTCAAAAAGATAAAATTCAATGGGGGCAGCTAACTGGTAGTGCATTAAGTATAGCCATTGCAGAAGGTGTAAAACAGCAAAACGATTTAGTGCTTATAGTTACACCAGATACGCCAAGCGCATTGCGACTTGAAACCGAGCTCGAATACCTATTGCCAGACAACCCAGTAATGGTATTCCCTGATTGGGAAACCTTACCCTATGACCACTTTTCTCCGCACCAAGATATTATTTCAGCACGCTTAGCCACGTTAAACACATTAAAGAACGAGCAGCAAAGTGTACTGATAGTGCCTGTGTCTACCTTAATGTTACGCACTGCGCCCGCGTCGTTTATTTATGGCTCTACCCTTAATTTTAAAATAGGCGATAAGCTCGACACCCATCACCTGCGCAGTAATTTAGAACAAGCAGGGTATTTAAATGTACAGCAGGTAATGGAACACGGTGAATACGCAATACGTGGCTCCATTGTTGATTTGTACCCGATGGGCAGTGTCCATCCTTTTAGACTCGACTTTTTTGATGATGAAATAGACTCAATTCGTTTGTTTGATGTGGAAACTCAGCGCTCAGATGAAAAGGTAGATAAAATTGAGTTATTACCTGCGCATGAATTTCCAACCAACGAGTCAGACGTTGAGCGTTTTAGAATAAATTATCGCGATAAATTTGGTGCCAGCTCAGAGCAAGACTCTGTTTATATGCAAGTAAGCAAAGGTACGTGGCCTGCCGGCATTGAATACTACATGCCGTTGTTTTTTGAAAAGCTTGCAACCATTTTTGATTACTTGCCAAACACCACTACGGTTATGCAATTAGGTGATTTAGAACACGCCGCAGAGACCTTTTGGCACGATGTAAACGTACGCTATGAAAACCGTAAAGTCGATCCCCTGCGTCCACTGCTTGCGCCCAGCGAGTTGTATCAGCCTATTAATGAGTTGTTTTCTAATTTAGGTGAGTTTGCGCGAATACGCTTATCACAAGCTAAGTTGCCTACTAAAGCGGGCAACAAAAACTTAAATGTAAGCGAGCTGCCAGCGGTAAGAATCGATCACAAACAACACGAACCCTATGGCGCATTTATAGAATATGTTGCAGCGCAAAAAAAGAAAAAAAGCCGCATATTACTCAGTGTTGAATCTGATGGCCGACGCGAATCATTATTAAGTGTGCTCAAACCAAGTGGCTTAAAATTTAAAGAGTTTGAAAATTTAACTCAGTTTACCCAAAGCCAAAGCGATGTAGGGCTAATTGTAAGCCCGCTTGAGCAAAGTGTAGTACTAGGCAGTAAGCCGAGTCTGTCGATAATTACTGAGCAAGAACTGCTTGGTATTAAAGTATCGCAGCGCAGGCGCCGTAAACATAAATACGAAGCAAGCCAAGATGCGCTCATACGTAACTTAGCCGAGCTTAAAGAAGGCCAGCCAATTGTTCACCTCGATCACGGCGTGGGCCGATATCAAGGGCTGCAAACAATTGACGCCGCTGGTGTAATCACTGAGTTTGTTACCATCACCTATGCTGGTGAGGCAAAGCTATATGTGCCGGTATCGGCACTGCATATGCTAAGCCGTTATTCTGGCGGTGAAGAAGCAAGCGCCCCACTGCATAAACTGGGTTCAGACGCTTGGGAAAAAGCTAAAAAACGCGCCGCTGAAAAAGTACGTGACGTAGCCGCAGAGCTATTAGATATTTACGCACAGCGCCAAGCAAAGCCTGGTAATAAATTTGCACTTGATGGCCAAAGCTACCGCCAATTTAGCGACAGCTTCCCGTTTGAAGAAACGGACGATCAACGTAACGCAATCGAAGCCGTGCTTGGCGATATGCAATCTAAGCTCGCTATGGACCGTTTAGTATGTGGTGATGTAGGCTTTGGTAAAACAGAAGTGGCTATGCGCGCCGCATTTGTAGCGGTTAACGATAATAAACAAGTAGCCGTGTTAGTACCTACAACCCTACTTGCTCAGCAACACTATGAAAACTTTAAAGACCGCTTTGCCGATTTTCCTATCGAGGTGGGTGTGCTTTCGCGCTTTAACTCAACTAAAGAGCAAAAAGATACCCTAGAAAAAATGGCTGATGGTAAGCTCGATATCGTCATTGGTACTCATAAACTCATACAACAAGATATTAAATTTAGTGATTTAGGTTTACTGATTGTTGATGAAGAACACCGTTTTGGTGTGCGACAAAAAGAGAAAATAAAGTCACTACGTGCTGATGTAGATATATTAACGCTTACCGCCACGCCTATTCCGCGTACGTTAAACATGGCAATGAGCGGTATGCGCGATTTATCGATTATTGCCACCCCGCCTGCTAAGCGTTTAGCGGTTAAAACCTTTGTACGCCAACGCGACAGCGACTTAATACGCGAAGCCATACTGCGTGAAATAAAACGCGGCGGCCAAGTTTACTTTTTACATAACAATGTAGAAACCATTGAGCGCGTATCGCAAGAGATTAGCGAATGGGTGCCAGAGGCAAGTGTTACCTCTGCGCACGGGCAAATGCGCGAGCAAGAGCTTGAGCAAATAATGACGGACTTTTACCATCAAAAGTACAACGTACTGGTATGTACCACCATTATTGAAACCGGTATTGATGTACCTACTGCAAATACCATTATTATGGACAGAGCCGATAAACTTGGCCTTGCTCAGTTACACCAATTACGTGGGCGTGTAGGACGTAGCCACCATCAAGCGTACGCATACCTTTTAACCGGCGATGCTAAAGCACTTTCTAAAGATGCCACCAAACGCTTACAAGCAATTGAGTCGTTGGAAGATTTAGGCGCAGGTTTTGCCCTTGCTACACATGATTTAGAAATACGTGGTGCGGGTGAACTATTAGGCGACGATCAATCAGGGCAAATGCAAACCATTGGCTTTAGTTTGTATATGGAAATGCTAGAGCAGGCAGTTAATGCCCTTAAAAATGGCAAAGAGCCAACGCTTGAAAACCTGCTTCAGCAGCAAACTGAAGTTGATTTAAAACTCCCTGCCTTATTACCTGATGATTACATACACGATGTTAATGCGCGTTTAGGTATGTACAAGCGCATAGCAAGTTGTGCTAACCTTGCCGATATGGACGAATTACAAGTAGAGCTAATAGACCGTTTTGGCTTATTACCTGATGCCACTAAAAACCTATTTAGTATGCAGCAACTAAAAATGCGTGCAAGCGATTTAGGCATTACAAAAATAGAGGCAAACCCTAAAGGGGGTTACTTTGAATTTAGCCAAAATACCAAGGTTAATCCTAGCTTCATCATAGGCTTGATACAAAGTGCACCCCATGTGTACAAAATGGATGGCGCAAATAAATTGCGCTTTGCAATTAATGAGGTAAACCCTCGTGAACGCTTAAAAATGGTCACTGCAATGATTGCAGATTTCGAAAAAAAGGTTAGCCATTAATGTTGCTAAAAAAATCGCTTATCGTGTTATGTTGCTTATTTAGCAGCACCGCAATTGCAGAACGTTGGTTTGAAGTAGAAGTGCTGATATTTAAACAGCGCCCTGCCCCCTATTTACAAGAAGACTTTAGCTTAAAGCACGAGCCCATTAAGGCGAAAAATACCTTAGAGTTACTGACCCCTTTATACACAGAGCAAGCAATGCAGGCATGTATAGATGGCGATAGTCGCTTTCAAAAACGCACCTTTACCGACTCTTTAGTTAATGCCAACCCGCAATCGGGTGTATGTGATAACAGTATCGACTTTATGCAAAGTTACGACGAGTTGCCCGTTACGCCATTGGCACCGCCGCAAGACACAATGGATGAGCCTTACCTACTGGCACCCGAGCAATTACAATTTAACGCTCAGCGCCGAGAGCTTGACCGCAAAGGTTTAGACCCGCTACTACATACCGGCTGGCGCTTTGAAGGGGTAAGTAAATCGCGAGCGCCAAGCGTACACTTAATTTCTGGGGAGCATATAAAGCGCGATGTTAACACCACGCCAAATTATGCAAACCCCGACTTTATTAGCCTTGTTCAAAGTAAACCACAGCTGTTTGATACCTCTGATCAACCCCTAAGCTATTGGGAGTTAGATGGTTTATTTAAAATACATTTACGCCACTACCTGTACATAACGGCAGAGTTTGACGTAAACGAAAAACTACCTAATGGGGATATTGAATCAGCCCGCTTTTCACAATTTAAACGTGTCATTAGTGGCGAAATCCATTACTTCGATCATCCTCGTATGGGCATGATTGTACAAATACGTAAGTATAAACACTAAATCAATAGGACATAACAATGAAAAAATTCCTGATCATCGCAGCAGCGCTAAGCTTGGTAGCTTGTTCAAAAGTAAGCCTAGAAAACTACGAAAAAATTGAAGTTGGCATGGATAGAGCCGAGGTAGAAGCGATTTTAGGCTCTGCTGATAACTGCGTAGAAAAAACACTGCATACTAACTGTGTTTGGGGTGATGAGTCTAAAAACATCGAAATCACACTTGTTTCAGACAAAGTAACGATTTATTCAAAGCATGGTATTACAAAGTAACACTGCGCTGTATTAGCTTAGTTTACATAACTCTATGGGATAGCCGTGCTATCCCTTTTTATTTTTTAGAGTAAATAAGTTCAATATTAACTATTTTACTGCGATTAAGCGTGATTTTGTAACGTTGATATAAGGTTCTTTCCTCGTCTTTTAATACCATCACCAAATTTAACTGGTATCGTCTTTCAACCGCTTGCTTTGATATTTTATTGCCATCTAAATGATACAGCTTGCCCTCGCCGCGTTTTAAATACCGTGCAAAAGGTGCCAAATTAAAACGCATACTTTGCTGTAGCGTGTCGTAGCCAGGTAAAAATTCTTTAGCCGAAACACGTGTTTCACTAGCAAAATGAAGCCACTGCGCGGCTAATTTGTTTTGCTGACGCCGTTTTGAAAAGATTGTTTTTACTTCGCTGGGGATTTTTTTAAAACGCATGTATTCAAGCCAAACAAACTGGCTTGCCACCCGGTCTTTCGTGATGCTGTTTTTAAATACAAAGCGCCATTTGGGGCGCCCCCGCACAATAGCACGCCAAATTACCCGCGTAATATCTTCTTTAAATATTTCACGTAGCCCGTAAATAACCCCTAATATTAAAATAAGCGTGGCGGTAACTTCGGTAAAGGTTGAACGTGCATTTAGTATAACCACCATCACAAATGCCATAATAACCGCTGTTACTGTGCCTTTCACTAAACGCTTTAAGTAACTATTTAAATAACGCGTATTGCGATGCAAAATAACGCCGTGCTCTATAAGGCGCTGCAGTAAACGCATTTTATTAGTAATGCGGTTACCATCTTGTAGCGTGGTTTCTGAGTTGTAATTTTGCTCAAACCGATATGTATTTTCGCTTTTACAAAATTGCAGTAAATCGTTGCGCTCTTTAGCAAAGTCACTACTGCGTGGGCCTTCATCTAGTAGTTTTAAAAACGACTGCTCAACATGCCAACTTAAATAGTTATCCGCATTGGTGTAAAACGGGACTAGCTTTTCATCATCAGGGGTATACCTGCGCAGCTTTTTTAGCAGCCCTTCACTTTGTTCAAACAGCTCTTGTGCGCGGGCGTAAAAAGCCTCTACCTCTTGAATTTTTAACGCATCTTTAATATCAGCATCGAGCGCTAAACGAACCTGATAGCAGTACAAATTAAGGTTTTGACGGTAATCTTGCTGCTCACCTTTGTTTTTACTAACAAAGCGGCTACGCACTAAAGGTAAGTGTATGTTTTTAGCGTTATAAGCTAAGTGCGATTTAAAGTGGTTATTAAAATAAGACTCTTCACTGAGGGTTTGCGCGTTGATACCCATTTCGTTGGGAATAGAAAAGTACAAGTCGATACGTTGCTCAGAGCGAGGGGTTAGCTCTGGTTCTATGACAAAAGATAAATTTTCGTCTTGTTTTAACAATCAGTTCTCCTTCTAATAATGTATTTAAGTGTACTTGTCTCCTTTGTTTTGTTCAATAAAAAAGGCCCAGTAAACACTGAGCCTTAATACGATTAATGTGCTAATTAAAACTTAACGTTTACACCAGCAAATACACGGCGACCTAATACATCGTATGTGTACGGGTCAGTGTTAGAGTCGTTATTACCAGTGTAGTAAGGAGGTTGCTTATCAAATAAGTTATTTACACCAGCAGATACAGACACAGTCTCATTAAAGATGTAAGCACCGCTTATGTCATGGTATACAACTGAAGGCGTTGTAGGCGCATAACATGATGAAACATCGCTTTGACAGCTGTAGCTATCCATTCCTGCAATGTAGCGCGCTTTGTAGTTTGCATTCCAAGCATCGCCTTTGACAGTTAGCTCAAAGTTAGCTTTAACATCTGCATAACCACCGATGCCAGAAGTAATTAAACCAGCGTAATCAATGCTTGATTCAACAACGTCTACTAGGTACTCGTCTAGGTAAGTAACATCTAATGATGTATTCCATGCAAGACCCGCTGCATCAAATGTGTAGTTTAAGTTTAAATCGTAACCTTTAGTTTGCTCGTAACCTACGTTTTGAAGTTGGTTATTAAAAGCAATACGGCCAGTGCTTTGGTTAAACGATAGCGCAGCTGAGCTACATAACGCAGTACCTTGATTAGCTAATGAACCATCTGATGCTAGACATGAATCAACAATGTATTGGTTGTTAACGGTAGCAATAGCATTTTCAATTTCAATGTCGTAGTAATCTAACGTCATTGAGAAACCTTCAAACCACTCTGGCTCGTACACAATACCTGCTGTTAGCGTATCAGCTTCTTCAGGCGTTAATTGGTCATTACCACCTACTGTTACTTCTGCCTGGTCTTGTGCACCTTCGAAGCTAACTTGTTCGAAAGACGGTGAATTACCAGAGTAAAGCTCAGCTACTGTAGGTGCACGGAATGCTGTAGAGCGAACACCACGAAGCATTACTTCGTCGTTTACACGCCAAGTTAAACCCAATTTCCATGTTTCGTCAGAGCCGAATGTGCTGTAATCGAAAGCACGGATTGCAGTGCTTAGTTCAACGTTTTGCGCTAAGAACGCATCGCTAACTAAAGGAATTGCAAGCTCTAAGTACGCTTCATTTACGTCAAAACGACCGCTTGTAGGTTCAACACGTGGGTCGTTTGCAAGACCTTGGGACGTGATTGAATCTGGGATGTACCATGCTTTTTCTTCACGGCGCTCAACGCCCGCTGCAAACCCTACGTAACCTGCAGGAAGTTCCATTACTTCACCCGCTAATGAAGCAGTGAACATTAGTAATTGGCTACCACCTGAATTTTGCTCTGTGTAAACGTAGTCGCTTAAGTTCTCAGCAGACCAAGAACGTTGCAAAAGAGGGTTAAAGTCACCCGCTTCAATATCATCTTGGATAGAACCCATGTTGTGTAGGTTGCTTAAACGGTCTACAGAGTCATTACGACCGAAAATTACAGACACATCCCAATCGTAACCGCTATCTAAGTAACCAGCCGCACCAACAACTGTACGTACAGTATCAACAACTTGTGAAAAATCACGAGTACCTGTGTCTGTCATACGACGACCGTAAGATACTTCATCACCGTAGTTGATGTTGTTGTTAGTTAACGAGTTACCCATTTCTTCAGTATAATCAAAGTCAAACCATACTGGTTGTGGTGCCATTTGTTGCTCAGACCAACGCTTAGAGTAAGTAAACTCAGAGTATAAACGTGTGTCATCAGTAAGATCGAAGCTACCAATACCTGTAAGGTTTAAACGACGCATAGGCGTGTATAGGTAGCTGTCTGATGAGTAGTTGTACGCATCATCAGAACCAAAGTCATGCCAGCCGTTGTCTGCTTGACCTTGTAGTGATTCATCACCTGACCATACGTGACCATTTGGCGTGTATGAAGAACCAGAACAGTAAGGTGCACTGCCGTCGCCATCTTCAGTTAAAGGACAGTCTGAGAAGCTACGGTCTGCTTGAGAAGCGTCACCACGGTCAGTGTATTGAAGACCAATTACAACGTTACCACGGCCAAAGCTACCACCCATAGTGATATCGAAAGACGTTTCATCAGCATCACCTTCAGTAGTGATTGCAGATTTAACGTTTAAATCTAAACCTTCAAAGTCATCTTTTAAGATGATGTTTACAACACCTGCAACCGCATCAGTACCGTATACTGCAGATGCACCATCTTTAAGTACTTCAATGTGCTTAATCATAGACACTGGGATAGTGTTTAAATCAACAGTCGAAGCAGCACCAGTACCTGAGTTGATCATACGACGGCCATTTACAAGTACTAGTGTACGTTGTGAACCTAAACCACGTAAATCAATAGAAGCATTACCACCAGAACCATTGTTAATACCCGGGTTGGTCATTGCACCACCCGTAGCAGTCATTTTTTGTAATACGGAATCAACCGAAACTGCGCCGGTTGCAGCAATGTCATCTGCACCGATTAAAGTAACTGGGCTAGCGGTTTCCATATCTGCGCGCTTAATGCGAGAACCCGTTACTTGAATTTTTTCAATAGCGTTTGCGCCATCTTCGGCCGCTACTACTTGCATACTTGAGAACATTGGGATTGCTGCGATTACAGCTAAACCAAGAGTTGATTTTTTCATGAATAAACCCTACTTGTTGGAAATTTACCTTGATTGGTAATGCTCACTTTTTATAAGAATTGTGAGTCAGGGGGGCAACTTAGGCTCAGTTAACTGAACAAAAACTTAACGACAGGTGAACGTATATACAACAGCAAAAAAGAATAACCATAAAAGGTACAAAGGTTATTGATTGTTTCAGTGTTAATTAAAAAAAACAGATTTCAACCAATAACTTAAACAACTCCCCAACCAATAAAAACACACCTGAAATCAAAGTTATTCAGATTGTAATCAAATGTAATCAACCTATAAATATCCCCTTTTTAGAAAAATTAACATATTAATCACAGCGCATTAGTAAAACCGTAAAGGTGTAATAAATTTACTAACCATAAATATGCAAATTTACTGATTAAATAGTCTGATTAAGCTATTTGTTTGGCTTTTTTGGGTCATATTTTTGTTCAGCGAGGCTTCAACGTTTGATTGGAACAAGCGTAATTGTTTAAATGAGTGAGACTTATGAAAGGCTAGGTAGATGGTTTTCGCTTTTCAGGTACAATTACACAACATAAAACAGGTTATGTAACTAAGTAAGCTCTAAAAGCACGTTATTTAATAGGGTATTTTATTACTTGCTATGCTTTAAAATAAAAGTGTAAAAATAATGCCTATTTAATACGTTACGTAAAAATTATAAAAATGGGTGATTGACTCGCCAGTTTGAATGTTGCTTAAATTAAGCACAAGTTGCCACAACATATTTTGCTCTGAGCATATCCCCACCATAGTGTCACTTTTATAAATAGTTGCTTCTTTAGTGAACTTTTGCGGAATAAAACCCATATACATAGTTATACTTTCAAGCTTAGCGTTATCTATTTTTAGGTGGGCGGGTAAATCAAGGTAAATACTAAAGGGGGTTTCGGGGGTAATGTTTTTATCACTTAACCATACTTTAACACCGGTGTTGTAAATACAGTGCTGATTTGGGTCGCAATTTGTTTTTAGCAGCGCTTTTTGATCTGTTTGGTTGGCATTGTCACAACCTGTTAATACAAAAAACAGAATAAAAAACAAAGTAAATCTATATATATGCATAACAAATCCGCGCTAAATAAAAACAAATCTTAATTAGCATGCTTTGAAATAACAATAGCCAGTGTGATGTTTGGTTAATATAGGTACAATCTGTATCAAAAAATAAACAACAAACTCACAAACTTTGATTGATGTCATAATTTTATGTAATTGACCTATCTTTTTTAGGCCAAAAAATTTATCATTTCACCCGCAAAAAATAAGGGTTTCTCGAGTTTGTTTTCTGAAGCATTCAGGCTTTGAACGTTTTAGGTAATACGCTTGAGGAAAATAGTAGGCCCCACTTTAAACGGTGGGTAATTCATTTCTAAACGCATTTATTGCAGCGGAAGCCAGAAAATGAGCCAAACAGTAGCATCACAAACTGAGTATAACTATAAAGTTGTACGCCAATTCGCTATTATGACAGTGATTTGGGGCATCGTTGGCATGAGTATTGGGGTTCTGATTGCTGCCCAATTAGCTTGGCCAGCACTTAACTTTGATACACCATGGTTAACATACTCTCGACTACGTCCGTTACATACGAACGCAGTAATTTTCGCATTTGGTACCAGTGCACTTTTCGCGACGTCTTATTATGTCGTTCAACGTACTTGTCAAACGCGCCTTTTCTCAGACAAACTCGCCGCTTTCTCTTTTTGGGGTTGGCAGCTTGTTATTGTATTAGCCGTAATAACACTCCCATTGGGTATTACTAGCTCTAAAGAATATGCAGAGCTTGAGTGGCCAATTGATATTTTAATCGCGGTAGTGTGGATAGTTTACGCAGTTGTATTTTTTGGTACGCTGATCAAACGTAAAGTATCGCACATATACGTTGCAAACTGGTTTTACGCTGGCTTTATTATTACTGTTGCAGTGCTTCACATTGTAAACAGCATGGCAGTGCCTGTGTCGTTAACTAAATCATACTCAATCTACGCGGGTGCTGTAGATGCTATGGTTCAGTGGTGGTACGGTCATAACGCTGTAGGTTTCCTACTAACAGCTGGTTTCTTAGGTATGATGTACTACTTTGTACCAAAACAAGCTGGTCGCCCTGTTTACTCTTACCGTTTATCGGTTGTTCACTTTTGGGCACTTATTTCTCTTTACATTTGGGCTGGTCCTCACCACCTTCACTACACAGCGCTTCCTGATTGGACGCAAAGTTTAGGTATGGTTATGTCTATTATCTTATTCGTTCCATCTTGGGGTGGTATGATTAACGGTATTATGACGCTTTCTGGCGCATGGCATAAGCTTCGCACCGACCCAGTACTTCGTTTCTTAGTTGTTTCATTGTCTTTCTACGGTATGTCTACGTTTGAAGGCCCAATGATGGCGATTAAATCTGTAAATGCATTATCTCACTACACAGATTGGACTATTGGCCACGTACACTCAGGTGCACTTGGTTGGGTTGCAATGATTTCAATTGGTGCTATCTACCACCTTATTCCTGCGTTATTCGCACAAGGTCGTATGTACAGCGTTAAATTGGTTAACACCCACTTCTGGTTACACACTGTAGGTGTTGTACTTTACATTGTTGCAATGTGGATCTCAGGTGTTATGCAAGGCCTAATGTGGCGTGCAGTTAACTCTGACGGTACATTGATGTATAGCTTTGTTCAGTCTTTAGAAGCATCACACCCATTCTATATTATGCGCTTTGTAGGCGGTGTATTCATCGTTACAGGTATGTTAGTTATGGCTTACAACGTTCTGCGTACAATTTCAGCTGAGAAAGAATCTCTGAAGTTAGACGCGCAAGCACAATTAGCATAACGGAGTGAGATGATGAGCAATAAAAATTCACAAAACAAACATGAAATAGTAGAAAAGAACGTTGGCCTAATGGCTATCTTGACTGTTTTTGCTATTAGTTTTGGTGCGTTAGTTGAAATTACTCCGCTAATGTTCCAAGACGATACAACCAAACCTGTTGAAGGTTTACGCCCACTTAACGCGCTTGAAATGGAAGGCCGTGACATTTATGTACGTGAAGGTTGTTACAACTGTCACTCACAAATGATTCGTCCTTTTCGTGATGAAGTTGAGCGTTACGGTCACTACTCTGTAGCGGGCGAATCAGTATGGGATCACCCTTTCCAATGGGGTTCAAAACGTACTGGTCCTGACCTTGCTCGTGTAGGTAACCGTTACTCGGACGATTGGCATTATGCACACTTAGTTGACCCACGTGCCGTGGTTCCTGAGTCGAACATGCCAGGCTTTCCTTGGTTAGCAGAGACAAAGGTTGATACCAGCCTGACTCTGAAAAAACTACAAATTTTCCGTGATACTTTTGCTATTAACCCAGAAAACCCTAAACACCCGGGTTTAGGTTATGGCAGCGACGAAGAGCTACAAGCAGATGTTGATAAAGTTAACGCTATGAATAACGGCGAAGGCGCAACAGAAATGCAAGCCCTAATCGCGTATTTACAGCAACTTGGCACCCACTTGAAGTAATTATTATGGATTACGGAACATACAGAGGCATTTTGACTCTGGTAATTTTAGTATTGTTTATTGTGATTGTTGTATGGGCATACAGCAAGCGTAGCAAAAACCGTTTTGATGACGCTGCTAATGCCATTTTTGAAGATGAAAAAAAACATAACAACACACTCTCTAACGAGGAAAAGGAGTCTGAAAAATGACTAGCTTTTGGAGTATTTGGGTTATTGTATTAACCCTAGCCTGCTTAATCATCATTTTTAGCCTATTAGTTTGGAACCTTAAAAACTATGCAGGCGTAAAAGAAGGTGAAGACTGCGGACATGAATATGACGGCATTACCGAACTAAATAATCCACTACCAAAATGGTGGACGTACATGTTCTTCGCAACATTTATTTGGTCGGTATATTACTTAGCTGCTTACCCAGGTTTAGGTAACTGGGAAGGCTTAGGTAAATGGACAAGCTCTAACCAAGGTATTACCTCTTTAGCTGAATCTAAAGAAGCCACGGCTAAAGCAAAAGAAGAAGGCCGCTATGTAAAACTTGATAAAGAATACGAAGCAGCACAAGAGCGCTTTGGCCCTATTTTCAACAAGCTTGCACAAGTACCCGTTTTAGATTTAGTTAACTCTAAATTTGAAGGTGATGCAGCGCAGCAAGTGGCTCTTGAAAATGGCGAAAAGCATGAGCAAACAGACGGTCAGTTAGCACTTGAAATTGGTCAGCGTTTATTCTCGCAAAATTGTGCACAATGTCATGGTTCAGATGCACGTGGTGCAACTGGCTTCCCTAACCTAACTGATAAAGACTGGTTATACGGTGGCTCACCAGACAAAATTAAAGAAACGCTTCTTTATGGTCGTGTAGCAGCAATGCCTTCTTGGAGTGCAGCACTGGGTGAGCAAGGCGTTAAAGAAATGACAGCGCACGTACTTAGCTTATCTGGTCGTACTGTGAACCAAAAGGATGCAGCCGCAGGTGCCGCCAAGTTTGCAATGTGTGCCGCTTGTCACGGTGCTGATGGTAAGGGCTCTGTAGCACATAACTTACCGTTTGGTGCGCCTAACCTAACGGATAACATTTGGTTGTACGGTGGCTCTCAACGCGCAGTTGAAGAAACACTTAACCATGGCCGCGCCGGTGTAATGCCAGCATGGAAAGATATTTTAGGTGAAGACAAAATTCACCTGTTAACTGCCTACGTTTATAGTTTATCGCAAGATAAATAAACACGGAGTTAACCATTAATTAATCTTATTATTTCAATAGATTAATCCAGATCAAAAAAGCCTCCAGTCGGAGGCTTTTTTTTAGTCTTTTATCAATATTTGCTATAAAATAGCACCACCTAAACTAATTTTAGAGCAACTATGCAACCTACTTCGTGGTATAAAAATTTTTGGCCTTGGTTTTTAATGTTTTTTCCGCTAGCGGCCATTATTGGGTGCATAACCTTAATTATTACTGCTGTGGGAAATGGCCCAGATATGGTAGTTGATGATTACTATAAAAAAGGTAAAGCAATAAACTTAGAGCTTACTAAGTTTGAAAAAGCCAAAGCCCTGTTTTTACATGGCAAACTTAATGTTACAAACGAACGTGCCAGCTTTGCCTTTACCAAAGGCGATTACAGTAACGTACACGCTTTAAAACTGTCTTTTTATCATCGCACTATTAAAGCGCATGACTTTGAAGCAACACTTACCCCTAATGCAAATAAAGAATTTACAGCCCTACTCGATAACTATACACCAGGTGCTTATTCTGTATTTATAGAGCCTGTAGATGGCAGTTGGAAGTTAAAAGAAAATATTACTCTTCCTACAGAGCAAGCGTTGTTAGTTACCCCAAATTATAAGTAGTCATCACTATGAGCGTTTCTTGCTTTCATTGCCTTGAAAGTGTGCCAAATGGATTTAGCGCAACCGTAACAATAGATAATACACCTCAGCCTATGTGCTGTATTGGCTGCCAAGCGGTTGCGCAAAACATTGTTGATCAGGGCATGACTGACTACTACAAATACCGCACTGTGCGCGCCGGTAAAGTAGAACAACTAGTGCCCGAGCAACTAGAATTTATTAAAAGCTACGACAATGAAGATATACAAGATGAGTTTATAGCTACAACCGATAACTTATCAGAGGTTTTATTGAGTGTTGAAGGCATTACCTGCGCCGCATGTGCTTGGCTTATTGAAAAACAATTACTGAGCTTAAAAACAGTTAAGCGCGTAGATGTTAACACTTCAACTAACCGTGCCATGATTCAGTGGGATAAAACCCAAACTCCGCTTAGCGACATTATCACCTCGCTTGCCAAAATTGGCTATAAAGCTTACCCCTTTCAGGCCGATGACGAAGCACAACAAAAACAACAAACAGCAAAAGCGTATATTCGCCGTTTAGGTGTTGCAGGCTTGATGACCATGCAGGTGATGATGTTTGCCTTTGCGATGTACTTTGGCATGTTCTCGGGTATGGATAGTAACTTTGAAGAATACTTTCGCTGGATAAGCCTAGTCCTTGCCTCCCCCGTTATTTTGTACAGCGCATTACCTTTTTTAACTAATGCTATTAATGGCTTAAAAGCAAAACAATTAAATATGGACTTACCCGTATCGTTGGCCATTTTTGGCGCATATAGCGCAAGTTGTTATGCCACGTTTATGCACGTAGGCGAAGTGTATTTTGAATCGGTTTGTATGTTTACCTTTTTGTTATTATTAGGCAAATATCTTGAATTTAGGGCTAGATTAAAAGCCAGCGAATTTACCGCAAACCTACAAAAACTGCTTCCTTTAACGGCCCGCACCCTTGATGATAAAGGCCAAGAGCACATTATCGCCGCTAAAAAACTCAAGCTTAATGATGTTATTCTTATAAAAGCAGGCGAGACGATTCCGGCTGACGGAGAACTAATCAAAGGACAAACGAGTGTTGATGAATCCATGATGACAGGTGAGCATCAGCCCGTAAATAAATTTGTTGGTCACAATGTATACGCAGGGTGTGTGAATCATGATGGCATTATAGAAATTAAAATTAATAAAGTTGGCCAAAATACCCTACTAAACCAAATTATACGTTTACAGCATAATGCCCTCACTAAGCGCCCTAAACTGGTAGAAATTACTGATAAAGTTGCACAGTGGTTTATTGCTTGCTTACTCGTTTTCGCCTCTATAACGGCTATTGGCTGGTACCAAATTGACCCAGAGCACGCATTTTGGATCACCATTTCTGTATTAGTTGCAACATGCCCTTGTGCGTTGAGTCTTGCTATACCAACAGCTTTAACTTGTGCTGTTGCAACGCTCACCCGCAAAGGGATTTTAATAAAACAAGCACATGTGCTTGAAACACTCTCAAAACTAACATTGTTTGCTTTTGATAAAACAGGCACGCTTACACAAGGCAAATTTAGTTTAGACGCCGTTGATATACTTGACACTCATCTCTCTAAAGAGGAAGTCCTTAATATTGCCGCCCAGTTAGAGCGCTACTCAGAACACCCCATTGCCAGTGCATTTAATAAATACGCCAACACAGAGCTTACTCTTACTAACGTTACCATTCACCCGGGGTTGGGCATCAGTGCGCAAAGCGGTACTGATCATTACGCTATTGGTAAAAGCGGCTGGTTTGATAGTAAAAAAACGAATGCGCAAGCAAGCCTATTTATAAATAAACGTGTAGTTGCCCGTTTTTACTTTATAGATAAAGTAAAAATGGGTGCTAATGAGCTTATAGCTAACTTACAAGCACAAAACTTAAGCTGTCATATGCTCACAGGCGATGCATCAGATGCGGGGCAAAAAATAGCAAAACAATTAAAGCTTAATAGCTGTCAAAGCGCTCTTTCACCTAAAGATAAACAAACCGCCGTTGAGCAGTGGTCATCACAAAGCGAAGTGGTCGCTATGGTAGGCGATGGCATAAACGACAGCCCTGTATTTGCTAGTGCACATTTGTCCATAGCCATGGAAACCGGTGCCGATATATCTAAAAACAGTGCCGATGTGGTGTTGTTAAATAGTGATTTAGTCTCTATTGCACACCTACTCAATGTTGCTAAACAAACGCGGCGAATCGTTAAGCAAAACCTGACCCTGTCTTTGGTGTATAATGCCTCTATTTTACCACTCGCAGCGCTTGGACTTGTGGCCCCGTGGATGGCGGTTATTGGTATGTCTGCCAGCTCAATTATTGTGATTAGTAATTCACTAAGGCTTTTAAAATTATGAGCATAATTTATATTTTAATCCCCATTGCTATTTTATTTGTAATTATTGCCATTGGCGTGTTTTTTTGGGCGGTTAAAAGCGAGCAATTTTCTGATCTAAATAAACAAGGTCATAGTATTTTGTTTGAAGATGATAAAGATCAGCATAATAAAAGTAATGATTGAGCCACTTTACACCAGCGCATTTTTAATGGGCTTAATTGGTAGCGGGCATTGCCTAGCTATGTGCGGTGGTATTGCCAGTTCATTGCAATTGGCCACGGACAAACGCCAATCTATTATTTATTCTTTTGCGTATAATGTTGGCCGAGCTTGTAGT
Organism: Pseudoalteromonas sp. S3785; assembly: GCF_005887365.1. Lineage (NCBI taxonomy): Bacteria > Pseudomonadati > Pseudomonadota > Gammaproteobacteria > Alteromonadales > Pseudoalteromonadaceae > Pseudoalteromonas > Pseudoalteromonas sp. S3785. The sequence continues at coordinate 19,783 of NZ_PNCT01000058.1, forward strand.
TACATGCTTGCTGGAGCCCTTGTTGCGGGTATAAGCAGCCAATTTGCAAAACAAAATACGTTTTTTTCTGTCACGCTTTCATTCATTGCTGCTATTTTTATGCTGTTGGTTGGCGTGTATATTATGCGTATAGGACCTACTCTGCAATGGCTCGAAAAAATCGGGAAAACCTTTATTTGGCAGCACATTGTTAAGCTTAATAAGTATTTAATGCCAGTAGATTCAACAGCTAAAGCATTAGGCTATGGCGCTTTATGGGGTTGGCTGCCTTGTGGTTTGGTTTATTCTGCGCTTACCTGGGCAATGACCAGCCCTAGCGCATTTGACGGAGCCATAGTGATGCTTTGCTTTGCACTTGGCACCTTTCCGGCCATGATCACCCTAGGGTTAGCCGCTGAAAAGCTCAATAGTGTTATTAACCACCCATGGACGCGTATTGTTTTAGGCAGTATTATTATTTGGTATGGTATCTACCTATTGATTATTGCCAGCGACAAACTAGTACATTAATCGTCGCGGTATTAACCCTTTGGGTTTATTTTCAGTACTGTGTATAAAAATTAAAATGGATTAAATTATGGATTTCTCTCAAAGTCGCGCTAAAAGTAATTGTGCAATTAGCTGCAATAATTGCAGTATTAGCCAATTATGTTTGCCGTTTTCGTTAAATGGCCAAGAAATGGACAAGCTCGACGAAATCATTGAGCGCAAAAAGCCGCTTCACAAGGGTGACTACCTGTTTGAATCTGGTGCTCCTCTTAATGCTATTTATGCAGTACGCTCTGGCTCATTTAAATCGTATACACTGTCTGAGCAAGGGGATGAACAAATTACCGGTTTCCATTTAGCCGGTGATTTAGTCGGCTTTGATGCAATTAGCAAAATGGCTCATCAGAGCTTTTCGCAAGCCCTAGAAACATCAATGGTCTGCGAAATCCCGTTCGATACACTTGATGAGTTAGCCGGTAAATTACCCAAACTGCGCCAGCAAATTATGCGTTTAATGAGTAGCGAGATTACCTACGATCAAGAAATGCTGCTACTTCTTAATAAAAAGTCGGCAGAAGAACGCCTAGCGAGCTTTATTTATAACCTTTCGGAGCGTTTTGGCGAGCGTGGGTTTTCTCGCAAAGAGTTTAGATTTACCATGACTCGAGGAGAAATAGGTAACTATTTAGGTCTAACGGTAGAGACAATTAGTCGCTTATTAAGCCGTTTTCAAAAAGCGGATTTAATAAAGGTCGAGGGTAAATTTATTACTATTTTAGACTGCGACGCATTGGCAAAAACGGCAGCAATAGTTAAACCCTGCTAAGCTGACGCTTGTTGTAACTTTGATTTAGAACAACAATTTGTGTGCTACCCCTTTAACTGCTGTGTATTTACGTTACACTGAAAGTAAGTTAAAAAAGGGAGTAGCATATGAACACTATTAAACGTATTTTAGCCGTTATTGACCCCACTAAAGATGATCATCACGGTTTAGCTCGCTCAATTGATTTAGCTAAAAAGTCAGGTGCCAGTATTACCGCCTTTATGACTGTTTACGACTTATCTTACGAAATGACCACTATGTTGTCGTTCGAAGAGCGCGAAGCAATGCGAAAAGCAGTTATTGCTGATAGAGAAATATGGCTCAAAGATATAATTTCCACCTACCCAGATATAAACATCACCACCGAAGTGGTATGGCATAACCGCCCGTTTGAAGCCATTATTAATACTGTTATCGAGCAAGAGTTCGACCTAGTTGTTAAAAGCACCCATCAGCATGGCGCGCTTAAGTCGGTTATTTTTACCCCTACTGATTGGCACCTAGTACGCAAATGCCCAACACCGGTATTATTTGTAAAAGAAATGGCTTGGCCTGAGCAAGGCAATATTTTAGCTGCAGTGAATGCAGTTAGTGAAAACGATGAGCATGTAGCCCTTAATAAACGCATTATTAAAGATGCACAATTTTTGTGTGAGCTTGCCAACGCTAAGCTTAATCTGGTCAATGCCTACCCTGCTACACCCGTTAATATTGCTATCGAAATCCCTGAGTTTAACCCCAGCCTTTACAACGAATCAGTAAAAAAACACCACATAGAATCTACCAACGAGCTCGCTAAAACATTTAATTTAACTAACGAGCAATGCTTTATAGAAGAAGGCCTGCCTGAGGATGTGATCCCCGATGTAGCAAGTCGCTTAAATAGCGAATTAGTGGTAATTGGCACTGTAGGTCGTACAGGGTTAAGCGCTGCGTTAGTAGGTAACACTGCCGAGCACGTAATAGACAGCCTAGATTGTGATGTACTTGCTTTAAAACCCGATGGCTACGTAAGCCCACTTGCCAAAAGTTAAACAAAGCCTTAACTAGCGCTTTAATACCCCTAGTACTTGGGTATATAATACGCCCCTTTATTTTCAGCAAATAATTTGCCGCATTGTTTTATAAGGGGGCGTAGTGTCTCACTCAGCTCAAGCCAAAGCTCAATACAACTTAAATAAGCTACAAAAGCGTTTACGCCGTCTTACGGGCCAAGCCGTCATGGACTTTAACATGATTGAAGAAGGCGACCGTGTAATGGTATGCCTATCGGGTGGTAAAGACAGTTATACCATGCTTGATATGCTTAAACATTTAAAGCGTGTAGCACCTATTAACTTTGATTTATTTGTTGTTAACCTCGATCAAAAACAACCAGGGTTTCCTGAACATGTTTTACCTGAGTACCTTGATAAACAAGATATTGAATACAAAATTGTAGAAGAAGACACCTACAGTATAGTGACCGATATTATCCCTGAGGGTAAAACAACATGCTCGCTGTGTTCACGCCTACGTCGTGGTATTTTGTACCGTACAGCCAAAGAAATGGGCGCGACTAAAATTGCCCTTGGCCATCACCGTGACGACATGATCGAAACACTCTTTTTAAACATGTTTTACGGCGGTAAACTTAAAAGCATGCCGGCTAAATTAATGAGCGATAACGGCGAGCACATGGTTATTCGCCCCCTCGCTTATTGTAAAGAAGCCGATATAAGTAAATATGCATTTAGCCAAGGTTACCCTATTATTCCGTGTAATTTATGTGGCTCGCAAGAAAACCTGCAACGTAAACACACTAAAAACATGCTAGCTCAATGGAATAAAGACCACCCAGGGCGTATCGAAAGTATTTTTACTGCAATGCAAAATGTGGTGCCTTCGCATTTAGCCGATACAGCACTATTTGATTTTGAAAACCTAAAAACCGGCGATGTTATTGATGGCGGTGATATAGCACTTGATAAACCAGATATCCCAAAATCGCCTGTAAGCGATGAAGATGAAACCCAAGATCAGCAAGCTGATGTGGTTACTATTAACCTAAGCTAACCGTTTAAAAAATACAGTTAAGGGGCTCTATGCCCCTTATTTATTACCATTAACCTTTATCAGCTAACCCTTTTAAAAACTCTAAACTCATTCGCTCTTGCTCATTTGCTTGATAAGGCAGTTGTTGCAAACTATCGTAGGCAAAATCTTTAATTTCAAACTCAGCAATGTCACTGCTACCAAAACTATTACGTTCACCGGGGCTTGGCGACATGCGCTCTATCACAAAGTCACTTAAACGCATATTCACTACCCCTTGTGGTAATACCGACCAATGCGCCTTTAAATCCACCGTTTGACTGCCTTGTGAGAGTTTCTTTTTAGTCACCAAATGTGCAAGTGGGCTCGTATCACTGTATAAATTAGCCCTAATTCTATATAAGCCGCTTTTGAGCACCTTTAAATGGGCTGTGGCTATCATATTTTCGTTTTGTGCATAGGCATTATCAAAATCAATAAGCGTAGCACTTGGTGGCATATACTGTATTTGCGCAACTGCAGGCACCTTTTTACCTGCAATATTTGCCTCTACAAATAGCTGTAAATTTCGCGGGTAGTCTTCACTGGCTTTAAATTTCACCGTGGCTTCGCCCTGCTGTGCTGTGGTGGTTTTTGAACTAATTGACGCTTTAGTATCGGTATTGCTTAGTGCTACATTTACCTCTGCTAGGTTTTGCGCAGCAATATGAACGGTTATTTCTTGCGGATATACAAACCGATATTTATCTAAACTAACAACGAGGGCATTGCCCGCATCGTCAATGGGGCTTGTAACTGGGTAAAACTGATTGGGCTTTAAGCGGTCTTCATCAAGTGCGCTTAAGGGCTGCGAATAAGGCGGGTATTTTAGTGCGCTTTGGTATTGCATTGCCACATGCTCAGCGGCACTGGCTAAGTGCTGATCATAATGTTGTTTGGGAGGGCTTTTAGCCTGTTTTTGTTTTGGCACATCAATTGTTATTACGGTGTTTTTATCTGGGCTTGCTGAGCCTGTGTTCTGCTTTATTGCATGCGCAGCGGGAGGCTCAAGCGTTTTAACTTCATTTTTATTTGTATACCAGAGTAAAAACACCCCAATACTAACCACAGCGGCACCAATGTAAAACTTTTTCATATTGCATCAATCCTTTAAAAGCGTGTAGTAAATAACTACACGCTTTAATGTTTTATACCTAATGCGTTTATAAAATTTAGGTACTTATTAAGGGATCACGTTATAAATAAGTGCCGAGGCACTTTGTGAGTTTGAATCCTTAATATAGCGGTAGTGTTTTTTCCAAAACCAAGTACCCGTTGTTTTATCAAATGTGTTAAAGCCCACATTTTGACCATCCACATTTATATTGTTCATGGCAATCGTGACATTGCCTTTGCGCTGTGCGTTGTGAATTTCATTATGGCTGTAGCTGTCGCTCATCATCATTGGGTAATGGTTTGGCATAAAGCTATTAACGGCATCACCTTGCGATTTTAACTGGCCATTGGTATCAATACTGCTACTACAACTGCCAAATGACTTAGCCGAGCTTGCTCCACACGATGAATGCGATGCTACTACCGAGTCATCATTACCTTTTAAAAACCCACCCGTTAACCCTAGGTAAGCATTGCCATCGGCTACAAAGCGCAATCTTGGCGTACGTGCATCTGGAAACGGCGATATTTTGCGTGCGTTATTTACTTTTAAATCATGTAATACGCCCACCGCTTCTGTCACGTCACTGCCTAACCACCATTTGAGTGCAGCATCTACCGCAAAGTTCCATGCGGCACCTGTTAAAGCACTTACAGCAATATCAGCAAGCTCGCTGCCGCCCCCTGCGCCCGCTAAATCAAAGGTCGCTACAATATTAAGCGGTGTAAGGCCCGCATTTTCAAGCCAGTTGGCTTGGTTATCTATAATATGGCGGGCAACTAAATCGCCTGTTGAGTGTGTCACTAACACACAGCCATCTGCACATAAGTTAGAACGCGATATTTGTTTTAATTTAGGCCATACCCAATCGGTCGCAATTTTACCTTCAATGCGCTCATAAGCAGGCCAATCAATACGTTCATCAGCGCGGTTGTTCCAATAGGTTTGCCAATAAGTTTCACCGTCATTTACTACATCGCTGCCCGATTTATTGGTTATTTGCGATACCTGTAAGCCGTGAATTAGTATAATTTTGTGATCTTTACTTGCTGCCGAAAAACTCATTAATACGGCTAAACCGGCGCATAGTAAGTATTTAAGCGTGTGTGTACGTTTATTGGTGTTCATATAAATCCTTAATGTGTTCAGTGTTTTATTTTTATGCCTATGTACTTAAGGTATTCATTTACACATGTGCAGCCGCACATGCATTGACCAGTATTAGGAACAACGCTCAAAAATGCAACAATTTATTATCATTTAAATTCACCTTAATCTATATTATCTGTATATACAGTTACTTAAATTCAAATAATTGCAATATTTAGTATTATGAACACATACCCACTAAAGCTTAAAAACCTAACGCATAAAAATACGTTAGGTTTTTAGTGTTTAACCTGAGTTCTGGTTAAGAGATTTAAAAACGCTATAAATAATAACGATATTTAAGCTTGTTTCTCTCTAGCTAGAAATTTTTGGTGAAAACAAGGCGTATTTACGCGTCAATAGCTGGCCTATTGCAAGTAAATTCAACGCAGTTAGCGCTAAAAATAGCTGCTTGAGATAGATTTATTATCCAGAACTCAGGTTATTTAGTTGAACCCAAAATATAAACAGGTGTTAGTATTTTAAACGCTCATACAACCCTGAGGCTCTTGATACGCTTTTATTCATAGCTAGCAGTAGCACTTTTTTATCGGCCACCAGCTCAAAGGTGTTTTTTGCGCGGGTTATGCCTGTGTATACCAGCTGGCGATTTATACCCATACTAGCTTGCTTTAAAGGCGGTAAAACCATAGCGGTATAACTAAACTCCGAGCCCTGCGATTTATGTATGGTCATTACATACACTTTATCGTGAGCAGGTAGGCGTGCAGGAGAAAACGCCCGTACATTGTTTTGCTCATCAATAAATAATGCTTTTAACTGCCCGCTTTCATCGGGCATTAAAATACCAATATCACCATTAAATAACTTAAGTTGATAATCGTTTTGGCTCACCATAATGGGCATACCACTGTAATGGCGCTGATTTGGGCTCACCGATATTAACCCTTGCTGCACAAGTGCACGCTCAATGCGGTTATTTAAGCTATTTACGCCGTAATCGCCCTCACGCACGGCCGCTAATAATTGATATTGAGAAAACGCCGCGTGAACATCTGCAACACTTGCCCCTTGTGCGATTAAACTTAAATAATGGGCGTAATGCTTAGCAGCACTGTTTATTAATTTTTCTATGGGTTTGGCAACAAAGTCATAATCTAAAATAACATCGTTAAATTGCCCTTGTGTGCTTTGTTGCTCTACGTATTTTAAAATACCGTTATGGTTAGTATTAACCGCCAGCGCAAGCTGTCCAATGCCGCTTTTTGCATCAAACCGGTAACTGTGTTGTAAAAACGCAATGCAATCAGCTAGTTTAAATTCGCTATGCCCAGGCGCCGCTAATTTAGCCTCTCCTTTAAAACATAACGCATTAAGCTCATCACATCGCGCTTGCGAGTAATTAGGCGTTTGGCCTAGTGCTAACCCCTGACATAAATCACTCATTACACTGCCGGTATCTACCGAGGCAAGTTGGTCTTTATCGCCAAGTAATATCAAACGCGCATGGGTAGGCAGTGCCTCTATTAATTTAGCCATGAGTGATAAATCAACCATGCTGGCTTCATCAATAATCAGTACATCTAAATGCAGCGGGTTTGTGCGGTTATGCTTAAATTTATTGGTAAAGGGTTTAACCCCTAAAAGTCGGTGAATAGTTTGCGCACTATCAGGAATTAAGGCCTTAATATCATCAGGAACAATTTCAAGCTTTTGTTTAGCCCCTAAAATTGATTCACTTAAACGTGCTGCGGCTTTACCTGTAGGCGCCACCAGCTTAATACTTAAAGGTGCACTTTTATAAAGCGACTGCAAAATTGCCAACAGCTTAGTTACTGTGGTGGTTTTACCGGTCCCTGGCCCGCCTGTTATAACGCTAAAGCCTTTTGTTGCAGCAATTGCACAGGCCACTTTTTGCCAATCTATGGTAAGCGCTGAATTATCTACAAAGTAGTCACTTAATAGTTGGCTGAGTAACTGTGTATTTATATTTAAATGGCGCTCACTCATCGCAAGTAAACGCGTAGCTAAAGTATGTTCGTACTCAGCAAGGCGCGCAAAATAAAGCCGCTCGTTAAATAACTGTAAGGGTTTTGCCTCGCCCACACTGTTATGGGCGCTTAAACAGCTAAGCGCATCGAGGTAGGTAAAGGCTTCGTTAAAAGGCGATGTAATATTTGGTACATTGCCCTCAGTTTTAGTGAAGTCGCTTTGGCGTAAATTAAACGGGTTTTGCCAGTCGACTTCTTTTAATGTTAAACAGCTATGCTGGCTTTGCTGTGATAAACACAGCAATAACACTATATAAAACACGTCGTTTTGCTGATTATCACACAGCATTAAAGCAAGCTTTACATCTACCATTCTTATGCGTTTTTCATCTAATAAGTAGTCAAGCAACTTCACCGTATTTAACGGCTGTACGGGTGCTGGCGGCTCATCAAACAGGCTTTGCTGCATAGGGTAGTCACTCATAACATGGCTCCTTGGCTAAATAAGCCATCTAATAGTGTGATTTGCTCTGCGGTGAGCTTATTAAAATACACCCCTTTGCCTGCCGGCATGCCGCGTAAAAAAGTATAATAAACCCCGCCTAAATGGGTTTCTATTGCATAATCACTAATGCGTTGTTTAAGTAATCGGTGCAGCGCAACGCTATAAATTAAATACTGTAAATGATACTGATGGCTATTCATTGCTTGCGCTAGCATATCGCTTTCATAATCAGCGGGCGTATTGCCTAAGTAATTAGACTTATAATCTAAAATATAATACTTACCTTGATAGCAAAAAATTAAATCTATAAACCCCTTTAAAAGGCCTTTTACATGAGAAAACTCGAGTTTGCTTTGGGTAAAACCAAAATGTTTTACCAATATTTCGTTTAATTTGGGCGCGCTCAAACTATCTAAAGGTAAATTAAACTCCATTTCGACTAGGCAATCTGCGGGAGCTAATTGGCTTAAGCTTAATCCCTCATTGTTTAAGGGGCAGGTTAACGAATCAAGCACCCATTGCTCGATCACGTGTTGCCAGCTTTCGCTAATATGGTATTTATCAAGCGCCTGTTTAACTACCTCTGCTAAATTTTGCTCTGGATTAGTCGGGTGTACTTGTGTACTGGTAAAGTCTATTTGTTCAAAAATTTCATGCAAACAGCTACCCGGTTTTGCCCCCTTGGGAAAACTATAAGGCGATGGTACTTCATCTTGGGTGTTAGCAAATTCATCTTTTTCGTGATCTTCATCGCTGCGTCCAGGTTCAATATGATCGGTGTGCTTTTTAAAGCTCAGCGCGCTAAAGCTGGTTGCTCGCCAATCTCGCTCTATGTTGGCTGTAACTGTATTCACTTTTAACGCTTGGCTCTGCTGCACTGCGTTATTAAGTGTTAACTGTCCTTGCTCGGCTAATTGCTCAGCGGTAAATTGCTGGTAACGCATTTCAGCGTGTGTGTCGCAAAATTCACTTAAGTGGGTACGCCACGTTTGGCTACTTGTAAGCTCAAGCCCTGCAAATAGCACATGCCCTAATGCACTACTTTGTATAGCCAAGCGGCTGCTTTGCCCTTGCCCTATGTTATACACCCCAAGTGCACAAAAGTGTACCGCGCGGGTAAGCGCAACATAGAGTAAGCGTAAGTCTTCAGCTAAGCGTTCTTGCTCGGCTTGTGCTAAGGCGTCTTCGTTTTTACTTAAATCGTAAACTAACTGGCCATTTTGATGATAAAGCGCGTCTTTAGTTTCGCGATAGCCACTAGCAAAAGGCATAAATACCAGCGGATATTCAAGCCCTTTTGAGGCATGCATAGTCACTATTTTAACTAAGTTGGCGTCACTCTCTAGGCGTACTTGCACAACTTCGCCATCTTGCTGGCTAACCTTTTGAGCAAACCAACGCAGTAAACGTAACGTACCTTCTAACTCTATTTGCTTTTGCTGCAGTATTTCACCTAAGTGCCTGAAGTCGGTTAACCATCGCTCAACGTTATAGCCAAGCCCTTGCCACTTGGCGCTCAGCTGATTATGACTTAACAAGCGCTCAAGCATGGCCATTGCGCCTTGTTTGTTCCAAATATGGCTAAGTTGCGCAAAAAAGTTTAAGTGCTCTTGCCATTTATTTTCATCCTCAGCAAGGGCGTAAATTTCGTTATAGCTTAAACAAAATAATGGCCCTGCTAATACGCCGCGCAGTAACGACTCGTTATATTGCCCATGCAATGCGGCTAAAAAGTTAAGTAAATGGTGGCTAAGCTCTTGGCTGAACACACTGTCACGCGATAAATACACACTCGCAATATTGGCATTGCTCAGTGCTTTTTTCATTATTTGCGCTTCTACACGGTCGCGCACTAATATACAAATATCGGCTGCGGTCACCTTATGCTTACCAATGCGCGCTCGACCTTGCTCGGCTTGCTCAAGCAATGTCACTATTTTATTAGCAAAATAGCTGGCCAAATGCCCTTGCCCAACGCCTTTGCTGGTGGGTTTGTTTTTTTCATCTGCAGCGTCATCTACAAATACATTAAATTCAAACGCGGTGGCAGGTTTGCCATCTATTGTAAATGTTTCATCGGCTTTTTTGCCTTTTGCTGCTACTGCGTTAAACGGTATGGCATCGTTATAAATAAAGCTATTGGCATGTTTAGAAAACAAGCTGTTTACACTGTTTACTATATCGGTGCTTGAGCGAAAATTAGTACCTAACGTAAATTGTTGCTCAGGCTCTACCGACTCTTTTGCGCCAATATAGGTAAAAATATCAGCGCCCCTAAAGCCATAAATAGCCTGTTTTGGGTCACCTATCATGGCCAGTGTGGTGTTTTCTTGGCCGTATATTTTACTAAAAATGCCATACTGAATGGGGTCGGTATCTTGAAATTCATCAATCATGGCAACAGGAAATAACTGCGCTATTTTTTGCGATAAAGCCTCGCCCTGCTCTGCATTTAAAGCACTGTGTAAATTAGTCAGTAAATCATCTGGGGTGATCACACTTTGCTCTTGCTTACGTTTTACAATTGCCTGTTTAACCCACCGAGCCGCGGTTTGTACAACGGCAATTTTAAGGCCCTGATTAATTTTAGTATTAAGTGCGCTAAGCTCATCAAACAGGCTAAGCAGAGGGTGGCTAAATAATGGCTGATTTTTTTTATAATTGCTGGCATCACTTAAGTTTTCACTACTCCACACCTCAAATGAGTATTTATTGGTGCCAAATTCAAAAAATAACTCATCACCTAAACAAAATGCTTCTAGGGCCGTTAAACTGCCTTTTCGCCCAGGTGTTTTAGAGCCACTTAAACCCGAACCTTTTATTGCAGCTATAAACTCTTGCTCCAGCACTGCTTTTTTAAAAGCGGGTACTTTAGCAATGTACTCATCGCGAGCTTTAAATACGTCATCTAAGTTTATTTGCGGCACTATGTTCGCATTGGCTTTATTTAGCACGCTACTGACTTGGCTAAATAGCGATTCAGGGGCTGCAAACACCTCTAAAATGGCATCAGTGCGTTCTTTATTAAGTGGGTATACAAAGGCGCGCCAAAAATCCTTAATCGTGTCGAGTAGGATATCGCGCTCATCTAAAATAAACTCAAGGTTAAAGGCAACGCCTGATTCAAACGCGTGTTGCTTTAACATGCGTTGGCAAAAGCCATGAATAGTAAATATAGCGGCTTCGTCCATAGATTTAGCCGCGGCATCGAGTAAATCAAAGGCGCGGTGTTTGTCATCTACTGCCGCTATTATACCTGCTATTAATTCATCGTTTGGGCTTTGACCAAGTAATGCATCGCGCGCAGCAATAATTCGGCTGCGTACGCGGTCTTTAATTTCTTGTGTTGCAGCATCGGTAAAGGTAACCACAAGTATTTGCTCAACACTTAACGGGGTGTTTATCTGCCCAGGTATTTGTAAGCCTAATAAATAACGTAAATAGAGCCCGGTAATGGTGTAGGTTTTACCTGTACCCGCACTGGCTTCTATTAAACTTTGCCCTTTTAATGGCATTGTTAGCGGATTAAGCGCTTGCATGGTCACTCTCCTTTGCATGGGCATGTAATGGGGAGAGTAATTTTTCGCTCCACTTAATAAATTCTTCTTGGCAGTCATTAAGCGATTGCACCGTTAAACGAATATACGGGTTTTCGCCCTCGCCGCGTCCTATGTATTGTGGGTTAAACTTGCTAATGGCTTTGCCAATATCGCCACCACTTTTAACGTATTCATAGCCACTTACCGGATAAAATGCCACCGGCTCTTTGCGCAACGCTTTATACAGTTCAAACCAATCACTGAGTAAGGCATCGGCCTCATGTTTACTCAGCGGTGCAAAGCTAATTTGCTTATCGAGCCCCAGTAACAAGGTTTCTACGTTTTGCTCCATACTTTGTGCAACAAGGTGATATATAAAGCCTTTAATTAAGTCTTTGGCCTTTATACTGGCACTTCGGTAAAACACTTGTTTTTGAAGATAAATATGATTAAGCCAGCCCTCAATGATGGTGTTTTCTATGCGCAAAGACACCTCAAGGGGGTCGGTTTTGCCGCTTTTAATATGTTCTTTTACTTGCCCGGCTAGTGCATCTACTCGGTGCGCCATGCTCTCATACACTAAACTGCCCACATTGGCTTGTGGCAGCTCTCCTCGTTGCAATATTTGCTCAGTACTTAAAGGTTGCTCATTAATGTTGGCCTCAAGTATTTCATCAAGATAAAAATAACGGCGCAGCGCATCTAGGCTAAAAGGCTCTTCATCTTTTGCTACTTCGTTAAATTCAGGCAGGCGTAAACCTAATGTTTGCTGGTAAAAGCTCTCTTGTGCGTTGCACACACTGCGAATAAATATATCAAGCTCTAATTGCGCGGGCGCTGTTACATCAATGGCTGTTAGCGGCTGCGCGTCTATGCGCTCGCTAGGCAGCCAAATAGGGTTAAAACTGTGATTACTCAGCTTTGTATCGGCTTCGGTATCTGCTGTGTAATAGGCATGATTAAAAGGCTGTAAGTGCTGTTGATTAATTAAACACTCAGGCAGCGTTTTTTTGCTGTCATTTGTAAGCACAAAGCTGCGGCCTATGTGCTCTAAAAGCTCGCTTACTAAGGTCGAGGGCATACGCGGTTGGTTGTCAAAGCACGAGCGGCCAATATAACTTATGTATAAATTGTCGCGAGCACTCAATAAAGCTTCTAAAAACAAGTAACGGTCATCTAATTTACGTGAACGGTCACCTTTTTGTTTTTTAGAATACGGCACTAAGTCAAACCCTATCGGCTGCACTGTACGGGGGTAGTCGGCATCGTTTAAGCCAAGCATACATACCACTTTAAACGGCACGGCGCGCATAGGCATTAAAGTACAAAAGTTAACTTGCCCCACTAAAAAGCGCTGCCCTACGCCTTTTTCTTGAATGCCTTGTTTTATAAGGTAGCTTACAATACGCTGCGAAACAGCTTTATCGTAATCGCCATTATTATGGTGTTTTTTAAGCTCCTCTAAAACAGTTTGCAGTACCAGTAAATCCCAACTGTCGTCGCCTTCGTTGTAATAAATAGCATTTATGAGCTCAGATAAAATATCTGCTTTATTACTAAGCGTATCATCAGGGGTTAGCTCATCTTTAAAGCGCTGCAGTACATCAATAAAATGCACCAACTTATTAAGGGTATCTAGCGCCATGCCCTCTACTTCATCGGCGCTATAAATGCCGTTAAACGGGCATTGCTCATCACGCTGGGCTATGCCTAGCAATAAACGGTTTAAGCCATGTTGCCAGGTATTTAAATCGATTGCGGGTAAATCAAAGCTGCTTTTATGCTCGGCATTTATACCCCACTTTACGCCAACTCGCTCAAGCCAATATTGAATTTGCTCGTACTCGTGCGCTTCTAGGCCGAATTTTTCGGCAATTTGGGTTACTTGCAGTAAGTCGAGAATATCCGATACACCAAAACGCGAAAATGGCAAATTGGCCAAGCTGGCAAACGAGCTAAGCACGGGTTTTTCTTGCTCTATGGCTAAATCGGCCAAAGCATAAGGAATAAAGCGACTGGTGTTTTGCGCGCCGCCAAATACCGCTTCAATATACGGGCTGTACGTGCCTACATCTGGCATCATTACAATAATGTCTTTGGGAGTGAGCGACGGGTTTTGATTAAACAAAGTAAGTAAATAGTCGTGCAAGCGCTCAACTTCTCTAAGCGGTGTATGGCAATCGCTTAGGGTAATACTGGTGTCGGTGTCGTTAATGGGCAACTTGCCCTCATCATTTATAAACCACTCTTTATTATCGGTAAGCGACTCACCTTTAAATGCCAATTGGTATATCTCACTTTGAATTTGGCCTAGTAAACTATCGTCAAATGCATCTATAAAGCCATCAATCCAGCGCGCATCAAGCTGTACGAGCTGTTCAAAGTAATCGCGCCCTAGTTTTCCCCATGACGATAACAGCGGGTTGCCTATAAAGTAGTATTCTTCGTCAGGGTTAGCTTGTTTTTTTTGCTGCGCTTCTAAAAGCGGCATTTTGGCGTATTTGGCATTTATTTTGGCTGCTGTTTTTTCATCAACCACATCGCCCCAATAGTGCTCACTCGGGTTAAAAAAGAATAAAAACACCTCTGTTTTTTTGCTCAGCGCTTCAAACACCTCAAGTTGTGAGCTGGCAATCGCCGATATACCAAATAAACTAATGCGCTTAGGTAGTAAGCTATTATCCATATTCTCAAGGGCTGCAAGTAACTGCCCCTGCATATTGGCACGATGAAATTGGCTTTGCCCAAGTGCTTTACTGTGCGCCACTAGCTTTCGCCATAAGTCGGGCTGCCATGGGGCAATGCTTACATCAACATCGTCAAGTTCGTCTTGTCCGCTATCCCAAGTTGCAATCCAATGCGGCCGGTACATTAAGTATTGATCGTACACATCGGCAATTTTTTCGCACAGCGCAAAGGTTTTTTGCCCGTCTATATCACCCTCTAAATACGTTTTTAGCGGCAAATAAAGCGGCTCATTTATACAACTGGGCAGTATTGCAAATAATTTCCAAGCAAGGTTAGGCTTATTAAATGCCGACTCTTTTGGCACATTAGGCAGCAATTGCTGATACAACTGCCATATAAAGCTCGATGGCAGCGGAAAATCGACCTGCGCGGCTATGCCTAGGTTTTCGCTTAAACCAATTTTTAGCCACTGTGACATACCCGGCGATTGCACTAATACCACTTCTTTATCGAATGGGCTTTGCAGCGGGTTTACTTTTAACAGCTGATTAAACTGAGCTTGCAGCGCTTCCATACGGTTTGATTGAATAATATTGAGCATACAACTGGAGTCCTTACTTGAAGTAAAACCAGTTTAAGATATTTTCATTTACAGGGGTAGCGCAATCCGTAAATTGGCACTAATAAATCAGCGAGTTAGCAGGTGGATTAAACACACAGCGTTAATTTTAATCACTGTGTGTTTTATTTGTCAGGCCATTTTATTTATAAGGGCTAATGCTTGATAAGCTAAATGCGCTTTGCATAATCACTTTGCCATCTATACCTTTAAGCTTAAGTGAAATGGCCGGATCTGCTTGTTGCCAATCTATGCTTAAATCGCCGTAGTTCACATTGTGGGTATAATCACCAATACGGTGTTTATTTGGGCTGACGTCTTTCCACTTTTCAGTAAGACCTGAGCTGGTCATTTCTATTAAAGGGTAATCAAGATTTTGCTGATACTTTGATATTTCGCCCCAGTGCGTATCGCCACTGATGATAATAACCCCATTCACTTGGTGCTTTTTAATTAACGCAAATAAACGGTTACGATCCTCTGGAAAGTTAGCCCACGACTCCCACCCTGTGAAATCGGGTAATAATTGCAAGCTTGAGGCAATTAGCTTTATAGCTACAGGCTTTTTAAGCTCTTGCTCAAGCCATTGCCACTGCGTCTCACCTAACATAGAAGCACCTTTCACCTCAGTTGGACTATACGGACCTTGGTTATTAAGCTTGCGCTTGGTGTAATATTCAAGCTCGCTTACGTGGTTAAGTGCATCACGGTTCCAGCGTAAATCGGGCATTATTACGTGTACGATTTGCTCATCCTCGCCATACATATACGACGTGTAAATGCCATCGGTGCGAGTGCGTCTGGGTGAGTGTTTAGGCTCACCCCAAAAATCGAGCATAATTTGGCGAGATTGCTCTTTATGTGGGTAATCTTTACCAATATCGTTTTGACCAAAATCGTGATCGTCCCACATCGCAATGATTGGAGTATTCGCTTTTAGCGTTTTAAAGCCTGGTTTTGCACCTAATTTTTGGTATTTATTGGCAAGTACCGTCATATCGTTGGTGTCGCCGTAAATATTGTCACCTAAAAATATAAATAAATCGCCCTGCTCTTTATTAATGGTGTGGAATATTGGAATGTCTTTATCTTGATGCCCACACGAGCCAAATAAAATTTTAGAAGGGGCTGCAATACTGTTTGCGCTAAACGCTAGCCCTAATGCTAATACAGCATGTGTAATAGGTTTTACTAACTGCTTCATTTTAAAATCTCGATACAGCCATACATTAGTTTTAATCTATGGCTATTAATAAAAAAAAGCCCATCATTGATGGGCTTAAAACGGGTTCATTGGCTTAAAACGTAGCCGATAACGTCAGTGCTGCTGTACGTGGCGCACCAATAAAGTAAGTGCTGCCGTTGCCCGTACCACCGGCTAAGTAACTTTTATCAGTAATGTTATAAACAACAAAGGCAACATCTAGCGCTTTAAATGGTCCTGCGTTTATATCGGTGGCGTAACCTGCGTTTAAATCAACCACGGTATAGCCATCAACTTCGCCGCGCTCACCGGTGTATTTAGCCGATAAACCAAAGCGGAAATCACCGCTAAAGTAATCGGTCGAGAACACAAATAAGTCATCTACTGAGTCTATTACTTTTTCACCGGCTTCAAATCCAGGAGCATCGCCTTTGTACTGTGAGTCGTTATTTGTGTACGAGCTGTATACGCTCCATTGTGGGCTTAGCATGTAACTTGCCGAAAGCTCTAAACCCTGTGATTCAATGCCGCCTACATTTAAGTAAGTGCCATTTGTGCCT
This sequence comes from Pseudoalteromonas sp. S3785, assembly GCF_005887365.1. Lineage (NCBI taxonomy): Bacteria > Pseudomonadati > Pseudomonadota > Gammaproteobacteria > Alteromonadales > Pseudoalteromonadaceae > Pseudoalteromonas > Pseudoalteromonas sp. S3785. The sequence continues at coordinate 36,504 of NZ_PNCT01000058.1, forward strand.
ATTGTGTAATCAATACCGCCGGTATCACTGCCAGGGGCAATAAAGGTTATACGGTTATCAAATTCAATTGAATACGCCGTGGCGGTCAGTTTTAATGCGTTATTTTGATAACGTACACCTAAATCAATGTTTTCAGCAGTTTCTGGCTCTATGGCTGATAAATCAGAGCTATCGCGCTCAAGTACACCGTCTTTAATAGCTGCAAAATTTTCGCTGTAGCTGGTAAATAGCTCAGTTGAATTGTTTAGCTGATACAAAATACCGCCACTGAACAACACATCAGAATCGCTATTTACTTTAGCGGTTGTGGCATTTTGGTAGTGGTCGTACTTTTCGATATCAACTAGGTACTTTTTAACACCTACGTTAAGCGTAAAATCGCCAAGTGCCATTGAATCTTGCGCGTACCATTTAAGGGTGTCGGTCTCAAAGGTGTTTTTATACTGGGTCCAGTATGGCGTGCTATCAAAGTGATGATAAATACTGGCATTAATCACTTTGTGCCAATCACGAGACTCATCACGGTCGCTTTGCTCATACCACAAACCGGCTTCTATATCGTGCATACCAAACGTAGCTTGGTAATTAGCAGTAACCCCCAGGCGGTCTTTTTTGTAATGCGTATGACGATACGACATAACAGGTATTGCGGTGTCATCGTAACACGCTGGGTTTAAACCAGGGCCCGACTCCCACGGCCAGCTTAAGCTTGCTGTACAGCCCTCATTTGGTGCCAGTGCGTTACCATCGCTATCAACAAAGCCGTAAGAGAGCGCATTAGTGCCGCCCTCTGTCGTTGGGTTGCCGTTTTCATCTACTGGAGTTGTTAAATACGGTGGGATCCAATCGCCACGGCCCGAGTTTTTATGATAATAAGGGCTCACTGTAATAAGTGATGTTGGCGAAAGTGCATATTCAAACTTTAAATACGCTAACGTATTTTCACGCAGTGTACCCCAGCCCTCGGCAAACATTTGGTCGTAATGTGGAATGCCGGTCCAGTTCCACGTTAGCTGATCCCACTTTGGCGTTTGCTCAAATTGTGCAAGGCTTACACTATTATAATTAGTCTCGCTTACATCATCGTAAGATAAACGCCCTGTAATGGTTAAATCTGTAAGCGTTGTCACAAATTTAAGCTCTGCGTGTTGGTTATCTTTTCCGCCGTTGCTACCCGAGCCAATCCAGCGGCTAGTATCGGTTTGTGAATAGCTTACATACGCCTGTGTATTATCAAAAATAGTACCGGTTTCGTGCTTAACGTAATAACGGGTCGCATCGTGGCTACCTGAGGTGTAAGCAAAAGTGGTGCTTTTATCAAGGCTTGGCGCTTTACTTACAAAATTAAATGTACCGCCTAGTGCCTCTAACGATGCCGATTTAATATCTGAGGTACCTTGGCCTACTTCTACTGTGGCTAGGTTTTCGGTATCTAGGTATCGGTTTGCTTTAGCGCCCCCGCCATAGTTCGAGCCACCGTTAGGAATACCATCAACGGTCATCCCTAATTGTTGTTGGTTTGAGTCAATACTAAAACCACGCATAGTAATAGTGGTAGACCAGTCATCGCCACCAAATGCATCGCCTTCATTTATGCTAATGCCAGGTAAGTTATCAATAACTGATAACACACTCGACACCGTTGTTTGTTGATCAAGCATTGCAGGCTCAATCACATTATTTGCGTAACTGGTTGGTTTAGCAGTAACGGTTATTTCTTCTATTTCGTTGTCATTTGCATAAGCTGACGTTGATACAGCCATAGCAATTGCTATGCTCAAAATCGATTTATTGGTTAAAGCGTACATTGTTGTCCCGTTTGGTTTTAATTATCTAAAGTAATTATGAAAGCGGGCACAGTATGGTGTCGTATTATTACAACAAAAATGAAGTTTATTGACAGAGGTGTTAAAAAATTGTGGGAATTTTATGGCTTTGTTATGTCATTTGTAAGTCAGCCTAAGTACAAACACCTAGGCTGATTTATATATAAATATTAAATTATTAGAAGAGTTTAGCTAGCATTTCATCACTATAAGCAACAAGCTCTTCATTATTGGCCACTTTGCTAATGTAATCAGGGTTGGCAATAAATGGGCGACCAATCGCAATTAAATCAAACTTATCGTTGTTTATTGCTTGTTTTGCATCATCAAAGCTGTAACTGCCTACACCTACAAGGGTGGTTTTAGTGTTTGCACGCAAATATTGCGAGGTGGTTTTGCCCTCTAACGAGTCAAATTGGGTGCTATCATCAAAAATGCCACCATGAATATAAGCCAGTTTTTTTGCATCTAGCTGTGGTAATAAATAATCAAATACCGCTTTATCACGCTTATCTTCTTCCATATTAAAGTAAGCACCTGGCGATAACCTAATTGCAGTACGCTCATTACCCACTGCATTAATAACCGCGTCGGTCACCTCTATTGCAAAACGCGCCATATTTTCAGGTGTTTGGCCGTATTCATCTGTGCGCTCATTCGCAGCGTAATGTAAAAACTGATCAATTAAATAACCATTAGCGCCATGAATTTCTACGCCATCAAAGCCCGCTTCAATGGCGTTTTCGGCCGCTTTAGCAAAGTCGGCTATCAGTGAATTAATATCATCCTTTGTGGCCGCTTTTGGCGTAATGTAAGTAAGCTCACGCATACGCGGTACAGAGCCTTCAACACCAATTGCCGATGGCGCTAATACATCGCCGCCAAAAAAGTGAGGATGCGCAACACGGCCAACATGCCAAAGCTGAGCAAACATTTTACCGCCGTTTGCGCGTACGGCGTCGGTTACTTTTTTCCAACCTTGAATTTGCTCGCTGGTAAATAACCCAGGGGTATTTGGGTAGCCTTGCGCATCTGGGCGAATAATAGTGGCTTCGCTAATGATTAAACCGGCATCGGCACGGCGCGCATAGTACTCCACCATATCTTGCGTGGGTACTAAATTATCATCAGCCATACAGCGGGTTAAAGGCGCCATTAAAACGCGGTTTTTAAGTTCAAGTGAGTCGTTTAATGTATACGGGGCCAGTAAATCTGTGGTCATTGTTAAATCCTTCATTAAGAGTATGCATTTGAGATGCGGCCTTTTTAACAACATTCAAGGGCAATTTTGAATGCTCGCTCAAATTAATGAGAGCTTATACTGTTCAATCTTAAAATTAGATCTGCAATGATGAATTTAAATAATAATTTTTCAACACACTGTCACATAACTCGATATACTGGTAACAGTAAAATTCAAATTTGAAGCAATAAAGAGTGAGCCAACTATGACAACTGCAAATGCGACTGAAGAACAAACCGTAATTTTAGGGCTAGGGGCAAAAAAACGACTCGCTTTTATGTTTGAAACCGTACAACAGTACAAGCAAGTATGGATTTTAAACGACGATGATGGTTGCGTAATGCTTGCCAACGAAGATGACGACTGTGTACCCGTGTGGCCAACCCGCGATTTTGCACAAGCTTGGGCCACAGGCGAATGGGAGGGCTGTACACCAAAGGCCATTCCTACTAAAGATTGGTTTAGCCGCTGGACACCCGGCCTCGAAGAAGACGACTTACTGATTGCAGTATTCCCTACCGAAGAGGACGACGGCACGGTGCTTTTTCCTGATGAATTTGAAAGCCAGTTAAAAATTCCTAAAAAGAGAAAGTATTAATTTAGGAGCAGTTTTAAATGCGGCTTAAACGAATACAACTTAGCCGCATTTTTAATAGTGTAACTTTATCTCTACTTTTGAAATTTTAATAAGGTGTAGTTCTTAAAATTTAATAGTGTAATCTACATATACGCGATGATCTGCTCTGTCTCCTTTTACACCATCAACACTGCCAGTTTCATCTGTGGTGTAATCTAAAAATAACCAACGTAGGCTTAAGCCTTTTACAGCCGCTACTTTGTAGCGTGTATCAATGGCCCAATATTTTTCATCGGCTGTGCCACCTGCTTTACCTAAGCTTGAATTTTCTGCATCGCTGCCGCTGGTGTAATAAAACTTTGTGGTTAAACCGGGTGCCACTGCTTTTAGGTCAACGCCTAAGCGAGCCTGCCAAGTTGCCTCATTTTGGTTTGTTAAATCGGCGCCAATTAATGAGCGCGTGGGAAACGGGTTAGTCCCGTGATCGCCGCTAAAGTTATCTTCAATCCAAGCATCGTTCACTTTAGTAAATGCGGCGCCTAGTGTCCAAATATCTTTTTTCCAATTGGCATCTAGGTAATAGGCAAAACCATCGTTTTCACTTTTAGTAACGCCTGAAACCGCACCGAGTGCATCTTCATCATCTAAATCGCCACCCTCTGCACCGGTTACAAATAAATCGCCATCGTCTTGTGAGGTAAATATGCCGCTTGAAAGGGTTAACTTACTTTGATCGAGCTTAATAGCGTAACTACCTTTAAGCCCAAGCTTTGATAAGTAGTCATGAGAGTTTAAATACTCCGCGTCTATTTTTAGCGCATCTTTTTTGTAGCTTGCGCCCACACCCCAAATAACACTAATTGCGCCGTTATCTGACTGGTCGGTAGAAAAATCTTCCCACTTGTCATCGTGGCGGCGGCTCCATTTATCGTAGGCGTAACCATATACTTTGGTATTACCAAACGTGTAGTCACCAAATACGCCTCTAAAAGTATTGGGAATTGCGCGGCTACCCGAGCTTTTTAACAGCATGCTTTTGGTTTTTTGCCCGCCTATTTTTACATGGCCATTGTCGCCAAGTTTAACGTCGATAAAATATTGACCAAATTTAGAAAAACTATCGTCAACCCCGCCTTTTTCATCCCCTGCGGGTAAAATATTATTTTGTGCGCTGCCGGTTGAGTTGTAATTGAGCACGGTATAGTTAGACACGCCAAAGCTAATTAAGTCATTAAAATAGCCGGATTGATAATTGAGCTCTATACCTTGTGCAAAGGTTGAGTCGTCACTGGCGTCGTTATCGTAATCACGGTCAAAGTAAATTGACCTTAGCTTAATATTAAATTCGTCTTGCTCTGTAAGCCCACTAAAAGAAGCGTACGATGGGAGGGAGGCGCCTGCTAATACTGTACATATTACTAAATTGTGTTTTAAAACTCGTAAGTTCATACGCGTAAGCTACCTTGTATTTGATGCAGAGGAATCTAATGTTAGCCTAAAAAACGTGACGTAGTTTTAGGGTATTTAATTTAGTTAGTGACATAAAACTATAGTTTAGCTTATTCCTTGTCCTATAATTTTAATCTTTCAATTGATTTAGTAATTCAATGTTTTTCTCTGCATGCTCAAATAAAGTATCAAAAGGAGCACTTACCCAATCATTTGTTGTACTTCTCCACTCAAACCAAGTACAAGACTCAAACTCATAAAGTTCATTATCTGCGTTTATCTCATCGCCTCGTAAAAAAGCGATAAGCTCATCTGCGCTCAGTCTATTATTTTCTACTAATTTAAATAGTTCATTTCCTACGAGTGTTTTATCGTCCGGATCTAAAACCTCAACACATGAGCAAACAACCAATTCATAGTGTTTATAAACCTCTAAAACAGTAACCTGATTAAAATCGTCATGACTTAGCAATACGCTGGCAAAGTTATCACTTATCTCGCCATTGTTAAAAACTAACTGATTAAGCATAGATCTTCCTTAAATATTTTATAGGGGATTAGTAATGGTGGGAAAATATCACAGATTAAAATAATAAGACGCACAGATTTTTTTGTTGCATGTGATTTTAAAGTGGTTAAAGCTTTTTCTATCACAAACCACACTTAACTTTTTAACTAACAAGTATAACTACAGTTTAGTAGTTAATTAGTCAATTTATTGCAGGCGCAAAAAAGGACGCTAAAAAGCGTCCTAATATTGAATAATGGTGGAGGAAGAGGGATTCGAACCCTCGTTAGGGATTAACCTAAACACACTTTCCAGGCGTGCGCCTTCAGCCACTCAGCCATTCCTCCACGGTGTTGCAGTGCAACAGCGCGTTATAGTATGAAATAGGTTACACAGGTGCAAGGCATTTTTAAATTTGTGCTGTTAAGTGCCTAATAATCAACCAGCAATCTACTTTAGGCATAAAAAAACGGCTAAACCTTAGGATTTAACCGTTTTTTACACATTAGGCTAATTACTTAGCCATGTTGGCTGTAAAGTCTAACATGCGATTAAGTGACTTAAGCGCGCCTTCGCGTAATTCCATATCTACAAACACTTCTTTACCGCGTGGGTCTATTAGCGCTTCTTCAATCGCTTTTAAGCCATTCATTGCCATCCACGGGCAATGTGCACAACTTTTACATGACGCGCCTTCACCGGCTGTTGGGGCTGCAAAAAACTCTTTTTCTGGGCATAGCTGCTGCATTTTGTAAAAAATACCGCGGTCTGTCGCTACAATAAACTTTTCTTTATCCATTGTTTGCGCCGCTTTTATTAATTGGCTTGTTGAGCCAACCGCATCTGCCAGTGCCACTATTTCTGCAGGTGACTCTGGATGCACCAATACACCTGCGTCTGGGTGCAGGGCTTTCATATCTTTAAGCGCTTTTGTTTTAAATTCATCGTGGACGATGCATGCGCCGTTCCACATGATCATATCGGCACCGGTATTTTTTTGAATGTAGCTACCAAGGTGTTTATCTGGGCCCCAAATAATTTTTTCACCTTGCTCATCTAGGTGCTCTACAATTTCAAGGGCGCACGATGAGGTTACAATCCAATCTGCACGGGCTTTAACCGCTGTAGAGGTGTTTGCATACACGACAACTTTACGATCTGGGTGCTGATCGCAAAACGCAGAAAACTCATCAATAGGGCAACCAATGTCTAACGAACAGGTTGCTTCTAGCGTTGGCATAACAACTGTTTTGTTTGGCGTTAAAATTTTAGCGGTTTCACCCATAAAACGTACGCCTGCAACGATGATCATATCTGCATCGTGGCGAGCACCAAAACGTGCCATTTCTAATGAGTCGGCAACACAGCCCCCTGTTTCTTCGGCAAGGGCCTGAATTTCAGGATCTGTGTAGTAATGGGCTACCAGCACTGCATTTTTATCTTGCAGTAGTTGTTTAATACGTGCTTTATATTCGCCTTGCTCGTCTTTAGTTAACGGCGCTGGCTTAGGAGGAAAGATATAGCCTTCAGGCATAATAGTTTGAGCTAGACTCATGTTCTCGACCACTTCATCTACAGTGCATTAATTACGGCAAATTATACGAGAATACACGGGCAAATAACAGCTATCTGGGCATGCTGTTTATAAATAAAAATAAGAAACTGATTTAAATAAAATAAGGGGGAAAGTTGCGATTTTTTTGGAAGTGGTGGGTCATGATGGACTTGAACCATCGACCAATGGATTAAAAGTCCACTGCTCTACCAACTGAGCTAATGACCCGCTCTAAATTCTGTGTAGAATTAAGTGAGCTGCGTAAATCCGCCGATTGAACCACTCTTTATCTTAATAAAGAATGGTGGGTCATGATGGACTTGAACCATCGACCAATGGATTAAAAGTCCACTGCTCTACCAACTGAGCTAATGTCC